>JBILDL010000162.1:0-5686 GCA_044352635.1 Saprospiraceae bacterium
CACCGCATCCAAAGGGTATTGAGGAAATTGATCAGCAGGGAAGGGAACTTTCATAAGGTGAACATAAGCCAAAGGCATCTCATTCAAATGGTCAAGCAACGATGTGAATTGTTCAACGGGATGCGTATGGGTTATATTATTATAAATACTGGTAGGTGATAAACGAATGGCCGCTTTATTTTCACCTATGGCTGCAATAATTCCCTGCATCACTTCCAAAACAAAACGATTTCTATTTTCTATGCTTCCTCCATATTCATCGGTTCGCAAATTGGAGCTGTCTGCTAAAAATTGGTTGGGCAAATAACCAAACGCTGCATGTAGTTCCACGCCATCAAATCCAGCTTCCATAGCATTTTTAGCGGCTTGTGCAAAGTCTTGAATAATCTTCTTAATTTCTTCAATGGTTAATGCATGTGGTGTTTCATAATCTTTCATTCCTTCCATGGTAAAATGCTGTTGACCTTGAATACCAATAGCAGAAGGAGCAACGGGTAATACGCCATTTTTCACCAGGGAATGACCTACACGTCCTGTATGCCAAAGTTGGGCAAAGATGATACCATCATTTTCGTGCACTACTTGCGTCACTTTCTTCCAAGCATTTATCTGTTCCTGAGTATATATTCCTGGCGTCAAGGGGCTACCGGTAGCTTGTTCGCTAATATTAATGGCTTCGCTGATGATTAGTCCAGCGCTTGCTCTTTGCTGATAGTAGAGAACGGTTGATGGTCCTACGACGCCTTCCATATTGGCACGTGAACGGGTCATTGGAGCCATAGCCATCCTGTTTTTTAGCTTATAGTCAACTAATTTAATAGGTTCTAATAGTTTCATATTTTTTGTTTTTAAATTCATTTGCAAATCTAAACTTAATACTTTACTTTTGAAAGTAGTTACACTTATGTATAGTAGTACCCTAAGGTAAAGTAATGTTTAAAATCAATGTGTTATGGAAAATAATAAATGGAATAAATCTCAAAAGGCTTGTAGTCTAAAAGATGTATTAGACATTATTGGCGGTAAATGGGCTATGCCTATCATTTATAATTTATCGAAAGGCAAACTGCGATTTATGGAAATTGAACGCACCGTTACTGGAATAAACACCAGAATGTTGGTGAAAGAATTAAAGAATTTGGAAGCTAACGCTATCATTACACGGACGGTTTTTGCAACAGTTCCTCCGACCGTTGAATATGAACTTACCAACAAAGGGGAAAAATTATTGCCCAGTATCAGATCCCTGCATGAATGGGGGCAGGCATACGCTGAAGTGGAAATAAAGGAATAACTAATCAAAGGACCTTTGTATTTTGTAATTACTGGAAATTTAAACTAATTAGCATAAGCATCAATATAGATAAGATATATTCAACTAATCATTGTACTTATTTTTTACGTACATTTGTAAAAAGAATTTATCATGAGTACTGCACCAAAAGAACAAGCACGATTTAATGCAAGGCTCTCAAGAGAGCAAAAACAATTGTTTGAGAAGGCGGCTTCTATTGGTGGTTACAGAAGTTTGACTGACTTTGTGATTTTGACAATACAAGAAAAAGCGAAAGAAATAGTAAGAGAAAAAGAACAGATAATATCTTCTGAAAGAGATAGTCAAATTTTCTTTGATGCCATTACAAATCCTAATACACCATCGGAAACACTGAAAAATGCTTTAGAGGACTATAATGTCTTTATCTCAAAAGTTAAAAAGTGATTGAATTTTTAGATAAAAAGCACCGTCGTGAAAATTTCGATTGTGGCAAAGCGCTTTTAAATAATTATTTAAAAACACAAGCTGGGCAGGATATTAACCGAAAATTATCTACTTGTTTTGTCTTGGCAGATCCCCAAACAAATGACATTCAAGGATATTATACCCTTTCAAATAATAGTATTCCTATCAGTAGTTTTCCGGAACATATTCAGAAGAAACTTCCGAAATCATATACTTCAATTCCCACCACTTTACTTGGAAGATTAGCGATGGACAAAAAACATCAAGGAAAAGGAATTGGAAAAATTTTGTTAATAGATGCTTTGAAAAGAAGCTATGAAATTTCCCAAAAAATAGGATCATTTGCTGTAGTGGTTGACCCAATGGATGAAGAGTCTGAAAATTTTTATAAAAAATATGACTTTTTAACGCTGCCTGATAGTGGAAAAATGTTTATAACCATAAAAACACTTAAAGTACTTTTTGGATAAAAAACCTGGAAATAGATAGATTATACTGGCCTATTCTCAGGATAATCAATTCCTTTATATTATTTAAAAATGTTATTACTATGGATTCGACACCGATTATTTCGAGAACTTTTGAAAACTTTGAATGGACAGATTTTTGTAATCCAAACAAAGATGAACTTGAGGAAATAGCTAAAAAATACCAGTTGGATTTTCATCAAATAAAAGATAGTCTAGAACCTGGTCATTTGCCTAAATTTGAAAAAGAACCTAATTATCAATTTCTAATTTTAAGAGCATTTACTTCGACTATGGGGCAAAGGGCAACAACCATCACTGAATTTTCAAGTAAGATTGCCTTCTTTTATAATGAAAAAAGGTTGATTACTATTCATAGGATTCCGTTTGATTTTATTGAATCCTTTAATTTACAGTTCAATCAGGTTGAAGACTTATTATTATTTCTCATTCACAAGATGCTCAATACCTATCAACCGCCATTAAATGAATTTGATAAGCAGATTGAAGAATTTGAAAACACTATTTTTCTAAAAAATGATGCTAAAGTATCCATGGAGGATCTTTATTATTTGAAGATGCAAACGCGCATCACTAAAAAACTTTTGATCATTTTTCAAAATGTATTGCATCAACTTGAAGTTGGGCGAAAAAACAAATCGGCCTTACAAGATTTGAAGGATAGGTTATTGCAATTGATTCTTAAATATGATGAAGTACTTGAAAATGCAAATAATCTATTGAATAGTTATCATTCTGTAAATTCAAAAAAAACGAATGATACCATTAAACTGCTAACTGTTTTCTCTGCCTTTTTTCTGCCCCTTACCTTCATTGTTGGAATTTACGGGATGAATTTTGAAAATATGCCTGAATTAACATGGAAATATGGCTATTTCATGGCACTTTTTTTGATGGTTTTCATTTCGGTGTTTATATTTATCTGGTTTAGAAAAAGAAAAATCATTTAGATGATCGTTTTTTGGCATTTTCAATGCTATTTTTCAATCATAGACCAGCGAATGATTATTTCGCTGAAAAGAATTTCTTTTAAGTGGAAAATGCTTATTTTTCTTAAAAATATTAAATGTCTTTACCTAAATCTTCTAATGCTAACAATGATGTTCAACTTTGGCAACAGTTGAAACAAGGAAGTGAGTTAGCTTTAGGTAAACTTATTAAATTATATTTTAATTTATTGATTAATTATGGTTTCAAATTTGTCAAAGATGAAGCCTTTGTGAAGGATTGTGTTCAAGATGTTTTTATTTCAATCTGGACACACCGCGATACGATTCTTACTCCCAATAGTATTCATGCTTATTTGCTAAGTTCTGTACGTCGCCGAATATTGCGTGAAAAAGTAAGGCAACGAATGGAGGATCATTCTACTATAAATAACCTGGACAATGAAGCAGAATTGTTTGATTTTTCTCATGAATGGCTTTTGATTGAACAAGATAGTCTAAATGAAATGACCTTGAAAGTGAGTGAATTATTAAATAAATTACCTAAAAGGCAGCGAGAAGTTTTGTATTTAAGGTTTTATCAAAATCTTGAAAGGACTGAAATAGCAGAGATCATGGGGGTCAATGAACAATCCGTTTCTAATCATTTACAGTCAGCTTTCAAAAATTTTAAGGATAATTGGCAACACTTTTCCATTTTATTTGGCTTTATCTTAAAAATTTATCTTTAAAAACAAGTATCTGATAATAAAAATGGCTATCTAATGAACGAGTGTTAACAGGAGGCGTTTAAATACGGATTATAACAAAAAAAAGACTTTTAGTAAAAAAGTAAAATGAGTAACATCGATTATACCAAATTTAATTTTGAAGACTTTTCAAAAGACACCTCGTTTCGCCGTTGGGTTCTTCATAAAGATGAACAAGCAGAGGGGTTTTGGCACGATTGGCTTATGGCAAATCCTGATTTTTCTCAAAAAATTCAATTGGCGAAAGCATTTTTATATGCTTTGGAAGAAAAAGATACAGATTTAGATATGGTTTCTTTAGAAACGATTACAGATGAGGTAGCTGTTCATCCAAAGAAATTAATACCTATATGGAAAAGACCTGTTTGGCGGATTGCAGTGGCAGTTTGCTTGGTTTTTGGTTCAGGTATTTGGTATTATAATACAAATAAATTTCGAGTCCCAAAGAAAATATTTGAAACTGCCCCTGTTTTTTCCAATGCCAGTAATGAATTTATTGAAAAACGAAATTTAAATAAGGTAAACCAAAGTATAACCTTGAACGATGGAAGTATAGTGGTTTTATATCCTAACAGTATCTTGCGTTATCCCCGGGAATTTGAGAAATCAAGGAGAGAAGTTTATTTAGCCGGGAAGGCGTTTTTTGATGTGGTTAAAAATCCGCAAAAACCATTCTGGGTTTACACGGATCACATTTCGACGCAAGTATTAGGCACGAGTTTTTTAGTCAATGCTGCAAAAAATAAAGATATTTTCGTAGAAGTGAAATCAGGTAAAGTATCCGTTTATACAAGAAAGGATCAGGAACGGGCGAAACAAAATTTATTCAATGAATCCATTGGTGTTATTTTGACACCAAATCAAAAGGTAGCATATTCAGCAAATGAGGAACGCCTATTAAAAACGATTGTTGATCAGCCAGTTGTTTTAGTTAACCTTCCACCCCAGGATTTTATTTTTGATGAAAAGCCTGTTTCAGAGGTGTTTTCTATCTTAGAAAAAATATATGGAATTACCGTAATATATGATGGGCATGTAATGGAGAATTGTTTTCTAACTGCAAATTTGTCGGATGAATCCTTATTTAAAAAATTAGACCTTATCTGCAAAATCACCCATTCCAGCTATGAAAAAACAGATGCTCAAATTGTTATTCATAGTAAAGGATGCTTGAAATAATTTTTCTGTTATGTAAATTTCGGTTGTAAAAGAGAAGATTCATATTTTTTATTAAAAAGTTGTAATCAAACGAGTATCTGAAATAAAGTTCTGCTATCTGTAAGAAAAGTCAATTTTAATATTAACTAAACACCTTACAATAGTATGAAAACGAAAACAGATTTTCTTTTCAAAGTGATGAAAATTACATTTACACAAATTTTGGTTTTGGTGGCCACTGCTGGAATGATCCATGCCAATAATCTCAATGGTCAAGGAGTTTTAGATGAAAAACTGACCATCAAGCTTACGAATGAAAACCTGAAAACGGTTTTATCAACCATTGAGCAACGAACTAAGGCTCGGTTTATTTATAACCACAGGGAAATTCAACCTACCAATAAGGTTTCTGTTGAGGCAAACAATCGGAGATTGGCGGAAGTATTATCAGACATGCTTAAGCCATTAGGTATTGTGTATGAAGCCGATGCACAGCAAATTATTCTCAGTCGATTGAGAAATGCCAATGTCACGGGTTTCTCTATATTAGAAAGGCAAAAAGACAATAATATAAGGATTCGTCCGCCCGTTTTTACGGTTTCG
>JBILDL010000163.1:0-5668 GCA_044352635.1 Saprospiraceae bacterium
AAGCTAACGCAAGAGGAACGTGATCTTCTTGAAAAAATGAGGACAATGCCTAATTTTACGCCTTCTCCTCAGAAATCTGATCGCACGTTATATGAAAAATTACGCGATTATTTTAAATAATGGATGGTATGAATATTCGTCATTTTTTTCTTTTTGTCTTAATATCTATCTCCTTTTCTTGTAGTAAAGAAAAGGTTATTCTCGAAAAGGAGGTAGATGTTAAAGAATCTATAGGATGGATATTCAATGATAGTCTTTCAGTGGATTTTTCTATTTCAGATACTAATAGGCTGTATGCTATGCGCTTACAACTAAATCATACGCCCGATTTTGATTTCGAAAATGTTTATACGCGTATTCATACGCTTTTCCCGGACGGGAAACTAAGCTCTCAAATCCTTTCTCTGGCGTTGACCAATGAGACCGGAGCCTGGGCTGGTCAATGTAATAAGACAGATTGTAAAGTTGAAATAGCTCTTCAGGAGCAAATTATATTCCCCGCAAAGGGTAATTATAAAATAACGATTGCGCAGTTTATGCGAACCGATACCTTATCAGGTATCGGGAATATCCGGTTCCTACTAATAGACACTGGCGAAAGAAAGTTTCCACCGAAATAACCCTGTTACTTAGCTATTTTATAACGAAAAATAGTGGTAAAGCATTGAGAAAATTTAAAATGCTCATCGCAATAGCGAATCTGGGAAATAAATCACCAAAGCCAAAAAATACAACCTTATTGTCTAATACTTAGGTGATAAGACTTATCGACTTAAATACATGTTCCTTTGGTTGTTCAGCATGCGGAAAAAAGGATCACTCAAGTCTTTAATAAATCTGATTTCCTCTCCCGTAGATTTCATTTCAGGCCCTAAGTTTTTATCAACATTTGGGAATTTATCAAAAGAAAAGACAGGGACTTTTATAGCAAATCCGCGAGGTTGAGGTTTAATATCAAAATCTTTTAGTTTGTGTGTACCCAACATCACCTTAGTGGCTATTTGAAGATAAGGAACCTGATAGGCTTTTGCAATAAACGGGGTGGTTCTTGACGCGCGGGGATTAGCCTCTATGACATACACTTTGTTGTCTTTAATGGCAAACTGAACATTTATAAGTCCCTTAATATTAAGGGCAAACGCTAGTTTTTCTGTATATTCAACCATGGCTGTTACCGATTCGACACTTAAACTGTAAGTGGGAAGAACCGCTGAAGAGTCTCCGGAATGAACACCTGCGGGTTCAATGTGTTCCATAATACCCATAATGTGAACGGTTTCTCCATCGCAAATGGCATCTACCTCAGCCTCTTTAGCTCTATCGAGAAAATGGTCAATGAGAATGGTATCACCTGACAAGTTTTTAAGGATATGGAGCATTTGGTCTTCCAGTTCCTGGTCATTGATAACAATGCGCATACTTTGTCCACCTAAAACGTAAGAAGGTCTAACCAAAACGGGATATCCAACTCTTTTAGCAATTTCAATACCTTCGTCCACCTCTGTAGCTGCACCATATTCAGGATATGGAATACCTAGTTTTTTCAATAAATCGGAAAAGGCGCCTCTGTCCTCAGCCAGATCCATATTGGGGTAAGAAGTACCAATAATAGGAATGCCCTTTTCATGGAAAGTTTTCGCTAGTTTCAGAGCGGTTTGACCGCCCAATTGAACGATAATTCCTTCGGGTTTTTCCAACTCAATAATTTCCTCAAGATGCTCCCAAAATACAGGTTCAAAATATAGTTTATCGGCAATATCAAAGTCTGTAGAAACGGTTTCCGGATTACAATTCACCATAATCGATTCAAAGCCAGCATCTTTGATGGCAAGTAAACCGTGGACACAACAATAATCAAATTCAATGCCCTGGCCAATCCTGTTTGGGCCAGAACCCAGGACGATTACTTTCTTTTTATCACTGGGGATACTTTCATTTTCCTGATCGAAAGTAGAATAAAAGTAGGGTGTTTTAGCTTCAAATTCGGCCGCACAGGTATCTACCATTTTAAAGGTTCTCCTGATATTCAATGATTTTCTGTAAGCGCGAACATTTTCCTCCTCTTCGTGCATCAACCTGGCAATCTGGAGGTCAGAATAGCCAACTTCTTTTAATTCTCTCAAGAAAGATGCGGGAACATCTTGAATGGTATGGTATTTACCTAAGCTGATTTCATATTTCAGCAGGCGCTTAATCTGTTTTAAGAACCATGGATCTATACGGGTTAGGTTTTGCAGCGTTTGGGTAGCAACACCAAGTTTCATAGCATCTTTTAATCTGAAAAGACGATCATCTGACACCTCCTCCATGCGCTTTAAAACGTCGGCAATATTTGTCCATTCCTTATTATCGGCGCCTAAGCCAATTTTTCCATTTTCCAAAGACTGGCAAGCTTTCTGCAGAGCCTCTAAGAAATTACGTCCAATGCCCATAACCTCACCTACTGACTTCATTTGAAGACCCAGGCGATGGTCTGCACCGGGAAATTTATCAAAATTCCAACGGGGTATTTTAACAATGACATAATCCAGCGTAGGTTCAAAAAAGGCAGAAGTTGTTTTTGTGATCTGATTTTTAAGCTCATTTAAATTATAGCCTAAAGCCAGCTTAGAAGCAATTTTTGCAATGGGGTAACCCGTTGCTTTTGACGCCAGGGCTGAGGAACGGGAAACCCTTGGATTTATCTCAATGACGATTAACTTTTCAGTGATTGGATCTTGGGCAAATTGTATGTTACAACCTCCTGAAAAATTACCCAAAGAGCGCATGGCTTGAATCGCTTCATCCCTCATTTGCTGGTAGGCTGTATCCGAAAGGGTCATCGCGGGCGCCACCGTAATGGAATCACCGGTATGAATACCCATAGGGTCAAGATTTTCAACGGTACAGATAATAACGACATTATCATTTTGATCCCGTAATAGTTCCAATTCGAACTCCTTCCAGCCTAAAACTGCTTTTTCAACGAGAACCTCATGCGTCGGAGAAGCATTTAAACCACGTCTTAATGCGGCATCAAAATCAATTTCCTGCATAATAATAGATCCCCCCGTTCCACCTAGGGTGTAGGAAGGCCTGATAACTAAGGGGAATCCTATTTTTTGAGCAGCTTCTTTACCCTCAAGGAAAGAATTAGCAATGAAAGAAGGCGCTACAGAGAGCCCAATTTTAATCATGTGCTGACGAAAAGCTTCCCTGTTTTCAGTTAGTTCAATAGCAGCAACGTCAACGCCAATCATTTTAACGCCATACTTTTCCCAAATACCCATCTTGTCAATTTCAATGGCAAGATTCAATGCCGTTTGACCGCCCATGGTTGGCAGTACCGCATCAATATTCCTTTCTTCTAGTATTTGGATGACACTTTCCACGGTTAATGGCAGCAAATAGATATAGTCCGCCATTATATTATCCGTCATAATAGTAGCCGGATTGGAATTAATGAGACTCACTTCGATGCCCTCTTCTCGCAATGAACGCGATGCTTGTGACCCTGAGTAATCAAATTCGCAAGCTTGTCCTATAACTATAGGTCCGCTGCCGATAATTAATACGGAATGTATGGAAGAATCTTTAGGCATGGGTTGGTTGTCGTTAAATTGGCGCTAATATAAGATTAACAACTTGGAATTGAGGGATTTTATAGCGCCTTTTTACATGCTAAAGAAAAAAATATATAGAACACCAAAAATGAATTATTGTAAATTCAATATAATTGGTGGTGAATAGTGCTCTAAATTAATTAAAATTTTACTGTTGCCTTCTTTTAAAGAATAAATCTTCTTTTTTATCAAGTTTAATTCTACATTTCCCCGTGAAAGTTTATTTGTGAATCCAGCTGGAATAACAAACTCATTGTCCGGCTGTGGTCCTTTTATTTCTAAATTTACTCCTTGTTGTTTCTCATCAATTAAAAGAATAACCAATGTTTCTTCAGATTGCAGTAATTGCTCGTCTTGCAAACTGAAGGTGAAGTCGTTCGACGAGATTAAGTTTTTATTGGTAATGACGAGATTGGGTTGCGTAAGAGATAAATTTACTTTTTGAAGCCCTTTGGGACAGTGAATCAAGTCAACCGTCATATTTTTTTGATAGGTGGCCAAAAATTCTCCGGCATAGAAACGGGTGAACTCCGAGCGGGGCTTCTCTTGTAGCAATATATTGTTGAAGGCGGGGACTGACTTCCAATCGGGTTTTTGTAAGACACTGTCAGATAATTGCTCGCCAAACTCTACCTGAACCGTATAATAACCTTCCGGATTTAAGTATCGAACATAAACACTGCCAATAGCTGCAGGTTCAACCGTTTTTTTAACTTCCTCTTTACAAGACAAAAGAAGGAACAGTAAAGTTACGGTAAGGATAAGGCTGCAGTGTTGTAATTTCATTTTTCTAAAATATGCTCCAAATATAAGGCCTATTTACCATACAATTAAATTTAAGCCCACGAACCGTAAAACAAATTCGATTTTTCCTTTTTTTAAATTTTTATTATATTGTATTATGCTTATTAAACAGACTGCGCAATGAAAAAAATAGATAGAAGAAAATTTATGACCACAGCAGCAGCGGCGGCTTCATTTATGATTATCCCCAGACATGTATTGGGTGGAAAGGGCTTTACCGCGCCGAGTGATAAAGTAAATGTAGGATTGGTTGGTGCCGGAGGAAAAGGGAAGGAAAATGTGCGGGATTTATTTAAATTAGATGACGTTCAAGTTACTTGTTTGGCGGATCCGGCAGAATATTGGGATTTAAACCGTTTTTATTATAAGACCATTGCGGGTTTGGGTCCAGTGTCGGACATGGTGGAGAATCATTATAAGGAAAAGTCAGGGTATTCAAAAGTTAACAGATATATCGATTTTAGGGAAATGTTGTCCAAAGAGAAGTCTTTAGATGCTGTTCTTTGTGCTACTCCAGATCATTTACATGCTTATGTTTCCATGCTTTCCATGCAGGCAGGCAAGCACGTGTATTGCGAAAAACCACTCACTCACAATATTCATGAGGCGCGTGAGGTGTCAAAAATGGCAAAAAAGACTGGTTTAGCCACCCAAATGGGTAATCAATTGCATAGTACGCCTGCCATTAGGAATGCGGTCGAATATCTTCGTTCAGGAGTGATAGGAAAGGTAAAAGAGGTTCACTCCTGGGTGCCCGCCACAAGATGGACAAATAGTTTAAGTGAAGTTCCAACATCGGAATCTCCCATGCCAAAAGGGTTGAACTGGGATTTATGGATTGGCCCAAAGGCATACCGCCCTTTTAATGAGGTATATACGCCGGTTACCTGGCGCGATTTTTGGGAATTTGGATTAGGCGCTTTGGGCGATTTTGGATGCCATGACCTCGATGCCGCCACCTGGGGCCTGGAACTTGGATTGCCAACAAAAATACAGGTTCATCCTGCAGGATTTAGTAATGCCGATATCATTCCCTATGGAGAGATTGGATATTTTACTTTTCCAGGTAAAAAGGAAAATGAATCTATTGAGTTAACCTGGTATTCTGGGGGCTTATATCCTAAAAAACCAGCGCAGGTTCCCGTAGATTTTAATTTTTCAAGACGCGGGGCCATGTATATTGGAGAAAAAGGAGTAATGGTTACTGGAAATGGGGCTGTTCCCAAAATTTTCCCTGAATCTAATTTTTCTAATCCTGTGGA
>JBILDL010000164.1:0-5661 GCA_044352635.1 Saprospiraceae bacterium
TTACTCTTGGCGCATCAATTTCAAAATTTGCTCTGTCAAAAAAAACAAAGGGAATACCTTTTTGCACCAGTTCGTGATAATGCGCATTATTATTTGAAGTACCGGAAGATGATATTAGGATGCCATCTACCCGGCCATTTAACAAATGTTGGATAATCTGCTCCTCTTTTTCCGGTATTTCATGAGTTATATATATAAGGACATGATATTTTAATTCCTCGGCAATAGATTCAATACCATTGATGACCAGTGAAAAAAAATTATGTGCAATTTCGGGGATCACCACAGCAATCGTTTTACTGGAATTTCTCCTTAAACTACTGGCAAATGGATTGGGTTGATAATTTAACTGTTTTGCCAATGCTAATACTTTTTCCTTCGTTTCAGCTTTTATCTCATAGCTGTCGTGTAGTGCTTTTGAAACGGTAGAAACGGACAGATTAAGTTCCTTTGCCAACTTTTTAATATTCATATTTTCCATGTCCTTCTCATTTTTAAATGTCAAGTTACTTTAATTTATTTAATTCTGAAGGAAGAGTACGAAAACGATTTCGTAATTAAATCTTGAAGTTTGTATAATTGCCTATTTAAATTTTATCAGATTTGTTTTATTCAAATTTTATTAGGAATTTTTTAAACGCAAAAGAATAAAATGAAAGCAAAAAAAATGAAGGCACTGATTTTATTGTTTTTCCTTGGATTACTGGCTACGAATTTCGTTTCAGCACAAAGTAGGGTAATCAAAGGCACAGTAATTGACGAGAACAAGGAAGCGTTGGTTGGTGTAAATGTACTTATCAAAGGGAGTGACCTTGGCACAACTACAGGATTATCCGGAGAATTTTCTATTGAATCGACTATGGAAAATCCCACTTTGATTTTTAGCTACGTTGGTTACAAGACAAAGGAAATACTTGTGAATAATGAGTTAACGCTTTCGGTATCATTAGAAGCTGATTTGACTACGCTGTCTGAGGTGGTGGTCATTGGTTACGGTACCCAAAAGAAAAGTGATTTAACGGGTTCTGTAGTTTCTTTAAATAAGGAGCGCTTATCACAATTACCAAATGCGAATTTTGCACAAGCCTTACAAGGTTCTGTTCCCGGACTTCAGATAAACACCAACAGTGGCGGCTCTGAGGGAAATGAATTGTCTATCTTAATTCGAGGCAGAAATTCAATTAATGCAGGTAATGGTCCACTTATTATTTTGGATGGAATACCCTATGTTGGTGGCATTAGTGAAATAAATCCTTCTGATATTGAATCAATTGAAGTGTTGAAAGATGCGTCAGCCGCAGCCATTTATGGATCCAGAGGATCAAATGGTATTATCCTGATTACCACCAAAAGGGGCTCTAATGAAAAAGTGTCTATTACTTATGATGGTTTTTATGGTATTCAGCAAATTGCCAGAAGACCAGATCTATTGACAGGGGAAGAATTCTATAATTTTAAAACAACAAGAATTAATTCTCCAGGTACCATTACTCAGACAGAAAAAGAGGTGTACGAATCGGGTAATTTTGTCGATTGGTATGATTTAGCAACCAGGCAAGGTTCAAGAGGACAACATTCTTTGTCTATATCTGGTGGAAGCGAAAAAGCCTCATTCTATCTTGGTGCTACCTATTTAGATGTAAGTGGTATCGCTGTAAATGATGATTTTAAACGCTATACTTTGCGTCCAAATCTTGATGTTGAGGTTACTCCCTGGTTAAAAATAGGTTCTAGTTCTCAATTGTCTTTTCAAGATAGAACGGGATTGCCCGTTGAATTTTCTGATAGTAGAAATACAGGTGGAGGAGCTAATTTTTTTAACCCTCTAACAAAACCATATAATCCGGATGGAAGCATCGCTATTTATGCATGGCCTGAGTATAACCAGGCAAGGAACCCCTTATCTCCTTTATTAGTAGATAATTATGATTATGGATACCGCGTATTTTCTGCAAATTACGCCGAAGTAAAACTTCCAATCACAGGTCTGACCTATAAGTTAAATACGGGTATTGAATTTGAAGCCAATGATAGAAAGACCTATTATGGGAGGAATACAGCTATCGGTTTCCAGTCTGGTGGTACGGCTGAAACCTACCATTCTATAGAAAAAAACTTAACAGTTGAAAATATTCTTAACTACAGCAAAACATTTGGAGGTCATTCTCTAAACATTACAGGATTATACAGTAGTCAGTCTAACGTTTTTGACAGAGATGATTTGGAAGGCCAAAACTTTCCAAGTGATGTTCTGACTAATTATCAAATGTCTTCAGCACTGCTTTTACAGCCTTCCTCTACCTATTTTAAGCAAAACCTTCTTTCCCAGATGATTCGCGTCAATTATGGGTTTAAAAGTAAATATTTGTTGACCATGACAGCAAGGAGAGATGGTTTTTCTGGATTTGGTACTGGGACAAAATATGGTATTTTCCCCTCTGCTTCCCTTGGCTGGAATGTTCATAAGGAAAATTTTATGCGTGATCTTTCTTTTGTATCCCAATTAAAACTTAGAGCTTCTTATGGCTTAAATGGTAATCAGGGAGTAGGAAGTTATCAATCTTTAGCCAGACTTTCCTACCGTCCGTATCTAAATGGAACTACTATTTTAGCCGGTTATCTTCCTGTTTCTCTGTCAAACCCAGATTTAGGCTGGGAATCTACTAAGTCATTAAACCTTGGATTAGATTTTGGTTTTTTTGAGGGTAAAATTCAGGGAAGTTTAGATTATTATCAAAATAGAACCTTCGATTTACTCCTGGAACGTACTATTTCGCCAACACATGGTATAAATTCTATTTTGCAAAATATTGGGGAAACACAAAATAATGGGATTGAATTGGGCATAAATTCTACCAATATTGATGGACCTCAGTTAAAGTGGACTACCGGTTTCAATATCTCTCACAATAAAAATGCTATAGTTGATTTATATGGTGATGGAAAAGACGATTTAGCAAGTCGTTGGTTTATAGGTCAACCTATCAGGGTTAATTATAACCTATTATATGACGGAATTTTTAAATCACAAGAGGAAATAAAGACTACTCCCTGGGCAGCAGCAACAGACAAACCTGGCTATGTTAAAGTGGTCGATGTGAATGGAGATAATCTCATAAATGCTTTAGACAGAACCATTATCGGTCAATTAGATCCAAAACTTATCTGGGGCTTAACCAATACTTTTTCCCATAAAGGATTTACCCTCATGATTTTTATTCACGGGCAAAATGGCGTTACGAAAGAAAATCCGCTCCAATTGGATAATGTATTTACTGATGTAGCGCGGAATACCATTAATAAAGACTGGTGGTCTGCAGATAAGAACCCTAACGGAACGCATTTTGCAAATGATGCTAATGCAAATTATAGAGGAGTTAATTTTTACGAAGATGCTTCTTTTTTACGCATAAAGGATATTTCTCTGGCCTATAATTTCGCTAATAAAGGGAAAAATCCTTTTGGTGTTCAAAGCAGTAAGTTATATTTTACCGCCAGAAATTTAGCCACTTTTACGAAATATGAGGGTTTAGATCCTGAATTTACAAATCAATATGGTATTCCTCTGCAAAGAGAATGGCTCGTTGGCCTAACCGTTGGTTTCTAAACACATTAAATCAAATCAAATGAAAACAAGAATTTCCTTTAATATAACCTTTGTTTTACTCTTTATTTTCACCTCATGTGCGGATGATTTTTTAGATGAAAACCCTAGAAATATTATAGCTCCTGAAAATTTATATGTCAATAAAGCAGGCTTCGAATTTGGACTGAATGGTCTGTATAATAGAGTTCGGTATGAAAGAAATGGGGCAAATGGTGGGTCCAATGTGCTAAATAATTCTGCTATGGTTATCGGGGTGGATAATGCTTATAGTATGATGCCTGCAGGTGGAAGTATCGAGGCCTTTCTAAACACCTGGGGCACTACGTTGGTTTCTACCGATGGATATTTACGGGATACCTGGGAATGGCTCTATGGTGTAGTAAATGCTGCAAATACGATTATTATTCGTGCTGAAAATCCAGCTGTTCAATGGTCTGTAACAGAGAAAAATCAAGTCCTTGCAGAGGCTAAATTGATTAGAGCATGGGCATACAGGCATTTAACCTTTCTTTTTGGTGCCGTTCCTTTGAATTTAGAGGAATCGTCAGGAACTAATATTAGAACAGATTGGGAACGCACGCCAGTAAGTGTCATTAGAACTGCTATAGAAAATGATCTGCTTTTTGCAGAGCAAAATTTATCCGACCCAGCTCCGTATGACGGTAGGGTCTCAAAGGCTGTGGCTAGCCATTATCTTGCGGAATTGTATCTAACCATTGGTAAATATCAGGCGGCAAAGGATAAAGCTGCATCGGTAGTTAATAACGCGCTGTATGGTCTTACCAAAACCAGAATGTCAAGTCAATCGGCAAAACCCGGTACGCCATTTACCGATATGTTTCTAGATAATAATGCGAATAGAAGTGCAGGAAATAAGGAAGTGCTTTGGGTACTCCAAAATGAATATCTGTCCAATGGCGGAGATGGAAATATTATGAGGCGTTGGTATGTTAATCGCTATGCTGAAATTCAAATTGGCTCAGCACGTCCCGTTACTTTTTCAATAGAGAATGGGGGTAGGGGCCTGGGTAGGTTCGGGGTTACAAAATACGGCCTCTCTATTTATGATAATAACGATGATCGCGGTTCATACTTTGGATGGAGAAAGTTTTATAGATACAATAATTCCGCTTCTCTTCCTCCTAAATCTAATTTGGGCGATACGCTCGCTCTTTTAACAGGTACTGGCCCCGCTCATCTAAGAGGTTTTATTGCCGTTCCCAGTGAAACCGTTGGTAATACTGCATCAAACAGGTTAAGACCTTCCACAACAAAGTGGGATTATGCACCTTCCATCCCTGAAGATGTTCAAAATTCCAATAATTTTAATGACCAGATTTATTTAAGGGTAGCGGATACTTATCTTTTACTGGCCGAAGCTCAATTTTATTTAAATGATTTGGCGGGGGCTGCCGCAACCATTAATTTAATCAGAGCAAGGGCTAACGCCACGCTTATTACAGCATCTCAGGTTACTCTGGATTTTATTCTCGATGAAAGATCCAGAGAATTATGGTCTGAAGAACACCGACGTTATACATTGCTAAGAACGGGTACCTGGTTTGATAGAACTAAAAAATTTAATTTGATTGCAGGTAAGGTGATAACCCTAAGAGATACTATATTCCCTATTCCTCAAGTGGTCATTGATGCTAATCTTTCAAAGACAATGTCTCAAAATCCTGGGTGGTAATAGAATGCTTCATTATAAATGTTGAATTTCAAGGAGAGGTGTTTTTTTACACCTCTCCTTTTTAAAATAAAATGCTATGCGTATTTTTTTAATTTCCTTTTTGATTCTTTTTTGGACTGATTTTTTGCTCGGCCAGGTATTTAAGGATTCAGTACAGACTAAAATATGGAGTAGAAATGCAAAAAGGGAAATCGTTTTTAGTGATTGGGTGAATATGCCCGTAAGAAAGATATCACATTTAGAAGGTTTTTCAATACTAGATACCATAAAGGTCAATAAGTATGGAAGCCGAACGGACCTTTCTGGAAATAAAACCGGCTTTTTTTATAAAAAGAAAATAGGGAATCAATGGACGCTCTTT
>JBILDL010000165.1:0-5654 GCA_044352635.1 Saprospiraceae bacterium
CAGATTATAGATTTAAACCTTGGTGGAAAATGGATTTTAACCTCAATTTTTTCCATGCAGACATTGACGGAAGTAATATTCAAGCTGATTACACTGCTCAGACTAGCTCATTCCTGGCCAGACATACTTCAAGATTTTCACCAAAAGGGGGCTTGGATATCCAATTGAGGGGGAATTACGAGGGCAGACAACGCACCGCACAGGGAATCAGAAAAAGTATCTATTTTATAGACTTTTCTGTGAGCAAAAGACTATTCAAGGATCGTGGCACGCTAATTTTCAATGTGTTGGATATTCTTAATGCCAGAAGAAACAGATACATTACAGAAGGGTTTAACTTTTACACTGTTGGAGATTTTCAACAGGTCAGAAGGCAAATTAACCTGACCTTAAGTTATAGACTAAAAAAATAAAGGAAAATTAAAGAAACCTGAACCGTAAGAAAAAAAAGTTGTTTTCTTCTTTAATCAAAATCTCTTTAATATGAAAAATTTAATTAAGTCTTTTTTTTTGTCATTAATAGGAATGACCTTTTTAACAAATTGTGAAAAAGAGGAGATAATTTCTTCTTTAGATTTACCTGTCGAAATTAACTCTTACATTTCCACTCATTTTCCAAACAAATCTATCTTACAAGTCATCAAAGACAAGGATGGTTTAATAAAATCATATGATATTTTACTTAATGAAAATGTAAGTTTAGAATTTAACAGGAAAAATGAAATTATTGATATTGATGCGAACACTAAGTTACCAGATAGTGTCATCCCCGACAAAATTCTTCAATTCGTTGCATTAAAATATGCCGCTAATTTCGTAACTGATTGGCAGTTAGATGGAAATAATCAACAAGTAGAATTAGACAACGGTCTTGATTTGGAATTCAACATAAAAGGAGAATTTTTAAGGATTGATAATTAAAGAATTATTTAATTGCAATTTAGTTTAAAAAGCCTTCCAAAAATTAAAAATCCTTTAGACACATATTTCCAGGAAAAAATATTTTTTTCCTGGAAATGTGTATAAAGATAAGTTTATTCCTCCTCCATATTTTTCATTTTCATGAGTAGCGTATAAGCACCGTGGGTCACAAAGGTTCTTCCAACAGGGCTGGAATTGTCCTGAAAGGTAATCAAAGTGTTCCCATCTTCAATACCATGAGTGAGAACTTCCCTCATTTCATAACCTTTATCTCCTATCACTTCATAAATGTAATGTTTGCCTTCAAATCGGACGAGACCATCATCAGGAATCACATAACCTGTTTTAGCCTTCGTCTCCACTGCTGCATTCATATACATACCAGGAATTAAATAGGGTTCGTATTTGTCGAAATGACAATGAATAGTCACCGCTCTTTCTTTAGAAACATCTTTCCCAATCAATATGATTTTAGCAGGATATTTTTTGTCAGGCTCGCTATTTGTAAAAGAAACCAGTTTTTGACCGATAGAAAGCTGGTGTATATCTTTTTCAAATACGCTTAAAGCTAAGTGAATATCTGCTGGATCCACCAAATCAAATAACACGTCTGCCGGCGTAACGTACTTGCCAATATTTGTATTAACGTGCGAAACATAGCCATTGATAGGTGACAAAACACTAATTCTTCGTGAAAGGCCATTTTCATTTAGTTTTTCTGGATTAATGCCTATTAATTTTAACTTTTCTGCCAATGATTTGACCAAAACCTTTTGGGATAAATAGTCCGATTGTGCATTTTCAAACACTTTGTCACTACCCGCTTTGTTTTCATTCAATTCCTTTTGACGTACAAATTCTCTTTCAAAGGCATTCAATCGTATTTTAGCTGTCAGGTAATCTTGTTGGATTTGGATATATTGCTGATCTTCGATGGTAGCGATAACCTCACCTTTCCTGACTTGCATTCCCTCTAATAAATGAGTAGATTGAATGTAACCTCCTAATGGTACGCTTATTGAAATCAAATTTTGAGGTGGGACTTCAATGATCCCATTGATTTTTAGCAAGGTTGACATCTCTTTTTGAAATAGAACCCCCGTTTCTATTTTCGTATTTTTTAATTGTTCAGCAGTAAGTTGCACCCTGTTTTCGGGTACTGCTGGGCTCTGTTCGGTCACTACGTTTTTATCGGAATTACACGAAAAAGAAAGAACAAGAAGGGGAAGAAGATATAAAGAATGATATTTTTTCATGATGAAATTTTAATTGGCTGATAAAAATTGAAGTTGAATAATTACGCGATTCCATTCGTGTACAAGGTCTAAATATTCGCTTTCAGTAGCTATCGCATTTTGAATTAAATTAGCCCAGGTCAGGTAATTGATTTCACCTGTTGAAAATTGAAGATTCGCTGTTTTTTTCATTACTTCGATATTTGGCAAGGCGACTTTTTCGTAATAAGTTAATGTTTCCAGCATTTTTTCATACGCCTGAAACTGAATGTTGAAGTCACTCGAAAGTTGCTGAATAGCGACTTGCAAATTATTTTCACTCATTAACTCGAGCGATTTTGAGCCATTAATTTTTGCCTTTTGTGCCCCGGGGAATAACGGAACGGCCACACCCAATTGTAATGAATTAAATCGATTTGATTTTTTGTAAAATACTTCGTCAGCACCAATTCCCTGAATACTGACATTGCTATAAGCAATGGTCAGGTCGGGAAGTTTTTTGGTTATCTCTAACTGAGTGGTCGCTTTAGCAATTTCACTCTGTTGCTGAAGTATTTTTACCTGAGGGTTTGAACCTGGGATAAACTGAATGGGCACCTCTTCCATCGGTAATTTTACCACCTGGTTATCGGGGACAATGTCTGATTCCTGATTTAAAAGTACCCGCCATTTTAACTTTTCAATCATATAATCCTTTCGGAGCATATTCAACTGCATTTGACATTTGCCAAGAGCGGTTTCTGCAAAGATCTTTTCCAATATGGTCGATTCTCCTTTAGTATATCGAAAGGTAGCTTTTTCTAAAAAAGCCCGATAAACCGCTTCAGCCTGTTCTAATAATTTTTCCTTTTCCTTTAAATATACCAGTTGAAAAAACCCTTCTTTAACTTGTTTGATTAAATCATTTTCTTTAAAAGCCACCTGGAAAGCGTTCTCCTTAAAAATTTCAGTATTTAACTCCTTTTGTCTTTTATAGATGGTTGGAAAATGAATGGTTTGAGAAATGGTAAATTTAGAATCCTGATAAGCACTATTTATTTGTCCAAATTCGCCTAATATCTCTGTAGGAGGAATCTCTTTAGAACTGGCAATCATTTTTTCTAAGTACTCCCCTCTTAATCTTTCACTTTTTAAGCTAAGATTATTTTTAATAGCTATTTGCACCGCACTTTTTACATCCAAAGTATCTTGAGCCACCGCATTAAATCCAAAGAATAAAAAAATTAAAATAACAGAAACAGGCATTTTAGATTTTTTAATCATGTTTTGATTTTTTTCAAATAAAATGAAAAGAATAGGTAACACAATGAGCGTAAGAAACGTGGCCATAAGCAGGCCTCCAATAACTACCGTCGCCAGCGGGCGTTGAACCTCAGCCCCCGCTCCATTACTTAGCGCCATAGGTAAAAAACCAAGGGAGGCTACAAACGCAGTCATTAATACAGGCCTTAACCTGGTTTTCGTTCCCGTTAAAACAATTACCTTAAGGTCTTCTTCTCCGTTTTTTCTAATCCTGTTAAATTCAGCAATCAGTACAATACCATTTAAAACTGCCACACCAAATAAAGCAATAAAACCAACCCCCGCACTAATACTAAAAGACATACCTCTTAACGCAAGAAATAAGATACCACCAATGGCTGATAGCGGAATGGCAGAGTAAATCAACAAACCTTGTTTAAGAGAGCCAAAAGCAAAATATAGAAAAAGAAAAATAAGGGCTAAAGCTATGGGCACTGCGAGGGAAAGTCTTTGTTTTGCAGCGATCAGGTTCTCAAAGGAACCACCATAAGTAATGTAATACCCCGTTGGAAGATTAATTTTTTTATCCACCTGATCTTGCAAATCCTGAACAATAGTTTGAACATCTTTGCCTTGCACATTGAATCCAACAATTATTCTCCGTTTTGCATCTTCCCTTTGTATTTGGTTCAGACTCTCCTCAACAGATACCGTAGCTACCTGATTTAAAGGAATTTGAATTCCCTGCGGGGTAGAAATAAGTAATTGCTGTACATCCTCCAGATTTTGTCTCTGTTCTCCCGCAAGCCTGACAATAAGGTCAAATCTTTTTTCATCTTCATAAATTAACCCACTGCTTTGGCCTGCAAAAGCGGTATTAATTGCTTTATTTATATCCTGAATATTTAAACCAAACTGAGCAATAGCTTCTCTTTTATACCTTATGATAAGTTGGGGAAGCCCATCGATAGGTTCTACATAAATATCTTTGGCTCCTTCAATTTTTTTAGCTACACCCCCTAAAATTTTTGCATATTTAGAGAGAGAATCTAAATTTTCACCAAATATTTTACAAACAACATCCTGTTTGGCACCCGTCATCAATTCATTAAACCTCATGGCCACAGGGTATTGAAAACTATAAGTAACCCCGGGAATATCCTGTAAAGCAGCACTCATTTTTTCGGCCAGTTCGTCCCAGGTTTTTGCTGAAGTCCACTCCTTTTTATCTTTTAAAATGACCATCATATCCGAAGCTTCCATAGGCATTGGATCGGTTGGAATTTCACCACTACCTGTTTTACTGACCACTTTCTCCACTTCAGGAAACCTAGACAATAAAATATGTGCCGAAGCCAAACAAGCTTCCGTTGAGGTGTTTAAATTACTTCCCGTTAGCACTCTGGTATCCACTGCGAAATCCCCCTCAGGTAGATCTGGAATAAATTCTCCTCCTAATCTTGACAAAATGAAAACGGCAAAAAGGAAAAGTACGAAGGTAGCTGATAAAATCATCCTGGGATAATTAATCAATTTTTTCAAGGTTTTTTGGTGTAGGTTAATGAAAAAATCCATCATTTTGTCTGAAAAATTCTCCTTATGAGATACTTTTTTACTCAAAAAGATAGTGCTCATCATGGGTATATATGTCAATGACAAAATAAAGGCGCCCAAAAGAGCAAATGCAACTGTTTGGGCCATTGGCTTAAACATTTTTCCTTCAATCCCTTGCAGTGTGAAAATGGGCAAGTAAACAATCAATATGATAATTTGACCAAAAATGGCACTATTCATCATTTTACTGGCAGAATGTTGAACTTCCTTATCCATTTCTGCCTGATTTATTCGTGTGATACCTGTCAATCGTCTGCTATACAACAATCCATGCATAACCGCTTCAACAATAATGACAGCTCCATCCACAATTAATCCGAAATCCAATGCGCCTAAACTCATCAGATTTCCACTTACCCCGAACAAGTTCATCATAATGACTGCAAAAAGTAAGGAAAGTGGAATCACCGAGGCAACCAAAATTCCCGCTCTAAAATTTCCCAGAAATAACACCAGGACAAAAATGACGATGAGCGCACCTTCCAATAAATTTTTTGAGACCGTACTTATGGCGCTATTGACCATCTTCGTCCGATCCAAAAAGGGCTCAATCATGACCCCCTCAGGTAGCGTTTTTTCTATCTGCAGAATTTTCTCTTTTACACTTTCTATGACCCGACTACTATTATCACCCTTCAACAT
>JBILDL010000166.1:0-5631 GCA_044352635.1 Saprospiraceae bacterium
AAATGAACACCCAATAACTGATAGGTATGATCAAAACCGGCATATACCCATTGATTCATCTGAGACCAGGTAGCGATGGTTTCTTCCTCACCAGCTTCCCAGTTCCTTAACATTTCAGCAGCTTGTTTACCCAATTCACTGTAGGCGTTGAAATATAAATCTTTATAAGATTTAAAAAAAGCTGCCTCTGATTGATCTTCCTTTTTCTTACTTTCGAATACTTCTCTGGCCTCTGCGGTAAGTTGCCAGGCAGCGTATTCTTCTTGAAACTTTTGCTCAAAGAGAACGTAATAACCACCTACAAAAAAATCACCTTTAATGCCTGTATTTTCAGGTGTCTTACCGGCACCCCATATTTTTCTTGCCAACATGCTTTTGCATATCGCAATACCTCTGTCATTGATAATCTGAACATTAAAAACGTCGAAACCAGCAGCCTTTAAAATTTTAGAAACAGACCAGCCAATTAATATATTTCGAATATGCCCCAGATGTAAAGGTTTATTAGTGTTTGGGGAAGAAAATTCCACCAAAACCCTTTCACCATTTGCAGGAAGCTCTCCAAAAGTAGGATTATCCTGAAGGCTTAAAACGAAGGCATTCCAAAAGGAGGGTACAAAAGAAAGATTTAGAAAGCCTTGAATTACGTTAAAAGAATCTATTTCGGGCAGATCTCTTACTAAAATATGACCTAATTCTTCCCCTATAATGTCTGGTTTCTTCTTCGCTAATTTGGTTAAAGGAAAAGTAACGACGGTAAAATCTCCTTGAAACTCTTTCCTGGTTGGTGTAATAGGTAGTAAGTTGTCAGAAATATCCAACCCATAAAGTTCTTTTACGGCTAAAGTAAGATGGTGCTGTATCAGCGAGGCGGCATTTTTCATAGACTCAGGTAGAAAACAATGATAACTGGGACAAAAGTAGCCAAATTTTCCCTTATTTCATCTAAAAAAACTAAATTGGGTTTCACCATAATTCCTCATTTGCCAAAAACGAGGATGATCGTTGAACTTATGATTGGGGTTATGCTCCAAAACAAAGAAACCATCTTCCATCAAAATGGGGTACTTGAATATTAAGTCCGGTATATCGTCCAACGTTGGCAGTGCATAAGGTGGACCAGCGAAAATATAACTAAATTTCTCTGTGCAACGAGGTATGAATCTGAATATATCATCTCGTTCAATACGAATATGCGGTTCAATATCCAGTTGTTTAGCCATTCCTTTTACAAACTGCACGCACGGAGAAAATTTATCTACATACGTTACTGAGGTACATCCTCTTGAAATAAATTCATAACTATGGCTACCTGTCCCACCAAAAAGATCTAAAAATTTTGTCTCTTCGTAGTCGAGTAAATTTCCCAACATATTGAATAGTCCTTCTTTAGCAATATCTGTTGTTGGTCTGGTCGGCCATTTATCCGCCGGCGGGCTAAAACGTCGGCCTTTAAATTTACCTGAGATAATACGCATAAAATGACTTGTTTTCTTCTAAGACCCTCAGATTAAGTGGTCCAATACTTTTGATTCTGACACTATTCGGGTCTTGGTATCAGATGAAATAATGAGCTGAGCATTTAAAAATTTAACCCTGCTAAATAAAGACTTAAGCTTAATGACTACTTCATTCTCGTCGTCACAATCGCCCCAAATATAGGCTGTTTCGAGCACTGGGTTCAATTTAAATTGAGTACATACCAGCATGATATAATATTGAAAATCAGTTAATTGATTACAATAAAACTGATTTGCAAATTGAAAAAAGTTATCTCTATAGATAAAAATCAGAACACTTTTCTTTGAAATCCTGCAAAATATATGGGTATCATACAATTCCTGATCTCTTAAAAAAGGTAATGTTTTATTAAAAACAGGCGTTGGAATATTTCCAGGATAAAGATGACGGGAAAGATTTTCCTGAAAAAAATTCAATTTATAGATGATGGCCAAGTCTAACTCAGGCACCATACTATAGTTTACGGTAATATTCTCTTCCTTGGGCGAAAGGTGCTCGAAGCAGGTATTTAGACTTTCCTTTCTGAACAGTTTGGTTGGCAAAAAAGAAAAAGCAGATGGAATCACCTGATAGGAAAAAGAATGATGTGCAGAATTAAAAAGAGCATCTTTCCTGATTACGTTGGACAGGTGTAATACATCATCTATAGAATGATTTTCTGCAGACCAATCATATTGATGATATGCAAGAACAACATTTTTAAAATTTATAATACTTAAACTAAAACTGTCCATTCCTAACAGAATGGACAGTTTTACATTAGGAGAATATTCTTTTTCCCAGTTAGGATAAATATATTCAACCATATTTTACCAGTTTCCAGCAAGATTTGGAGAATTCAGATTTCCAAATTTTATTGGATTGGCTGGATCATACTTTTGATCGTATTTAGAGTATTTTAGAGAACCAAAACTACCCATGAAGCTTGAATAAGGTGTTCCTACTTGAACAACAGGTACTTTAGTACCTTGATATTCAATTTCCATAGCTTCCATGTCAAATTTTGCACCATTACCAAAAGGAACCATAGCTAAAGAAGCAAAATCCTTAATGCCTAATTTGTTTAGCATAGAATCTTTCGCAGGACGAAGAATAGTCTCGTAAGTTACTTCTCCTGTGAAATTAGGATCATCGGGATCACCATTTACGTTAATAATGGTAAAATTGCCGGTGTTAAGTACCAATGCCAAAGAATCAAAGGTAGGAGCAAATACACCCATGATATCACGGTATGCTTCTTGGGCAACTCTGATTTTGGTCAATTTTTCTTGTACAATTTGCTCTCTCGTTTCCTTTACATCCTTGAAAGCGATAGGTTCACGAATGCTGTCATAGAGGGCATAAAGAAGTAACGCTACGAGGGCTACGAGGGCTAGGTTAATTACTAATCTCATTTGTCGGTCAGTTTTGTTGCAATTATACTATTTTTTATAAAAATTACACACCAAAATGATAAAAATCGAATAAATATTATTTTTCGTGTAATTTTTTCGGTTCGTAAAGGTTGTTACCTTTGTCCAAAATTACAAAAATATTTTATAAAATTACTATGTCTATTATTTTGGCGATCGAAACTTCCTGTGATGACACCTCTGCAGCTATTGTAAAAGATGGTAAGGTATTATCCAATATTGTGTCAACCCAAATGATGCATATTGAATATGGCGGCGTGGTGCCTGAAGTTGCCTCACGAGCCCATTTACAAAAAATAGTTCCTGTAGTTAATGAGGCTATATTAGCTTCGGGAATTGATAAGGATAAAATTGAGGCGGTGGCCTTCACAAAAGGGCCTGGATTATTAGGTTCATTATTGGTAGGCGTTTCTTTCGCGAAAGCCTATGCATTGGCTAAAAACATTCCCCTTATCGAAGTTAATCACTTAGCGGCACACGTGCTGGCCCATTTTGCCCAACCGCCCTACCCCTCCTTTCCCTTTCTATGCCTAACGGTAAGTGGTGGTCACACGCAAATTATTCAGGTTAACAACTATTTGGAAATGAAAATATTAGGTCAAACGCTAGATGATGCGGCCGGAGAAGCCTTTGATAAAGCAGGAAAAATGATGGGGCTCCCCTACCCGGCAGGTCCAATCATTGACCAGTTGGCAGCATTGGGAAAGCCGGTTTTCACCTTTCCGCAACCAAAACTGGCAGATTTGAATTACAGTTTTAGTGGCATTAAAACCTCCATTTTATATTTTTTAAAAAAAGAAAAGGAAAAAAATCCATCCTTTGTAGAGGAAAATATAAATGATTTATGCGCCTCCATTCAAGAAACCATTATTCGCACTCTGCTTTATCAATTGGAAAAAGCAGCGAATATAAGTGGAATCAAGGAAATAGCCATAGCTGGTGGTGTATCAGCTAACCGTCGTTTAAGAACTTTACTACAAGAAAAAGCTAAAGAAAATCACTGGAATGCTTACGTCCCAGATATCGCTTTATGCACTGATAATGCAGGAATGATTGGCATTGTCGCACATTACAAATATGAAAACGGAGAATTTTCAACCCAAGACGTTAGCCCTTCCGCGCGGTTCCCTTTGGGGTAAAACTTATTCTTCTAAGATTTTTTTCTTCATGGCAGTGAATTCTTCTTCCGTAAGTATTCCTTGATCCTTTAACTCGGCTAATGCTTTTAATCTGCTTACAACATCCGTTGCTGCAGGTGAATGACCTCCATCTGCAGGCTTTTCATTCTTAAGATCCTCTACTACTTTTTTACCTTTTTCAAATTGTTCTTTGTACAATTTCCTTAATCTTTCAGGATCAAAGTCAAGGATTGTTCCACCTGAAGAAAAATGTTTTTTAAATACCTCTCCCAGCGCATAAGTAGAAGCTCCTGCAAAAACGGAGACCGTAATACCTCCGATAATACTGCCCAAACCAGGAATCATCTTAACTACACTACCTGCCGTTATTCTGGCAAGCGTAGAACTTGTTAAAGAAGTTACAATGGCTTTACCCTGCGTTTCTGCAAAATTTATGTTATATACTTTACATAACTGCCTGATCATATCCAGTTGCAAAGCAGAAATAGCAAAAATATCTGCAATCAAAACGGGGATTAATCCCGCACCCATAGACCATATAACATGATTGCGTATGATGGTATCTGCATGTTTATTTTGTTCCGAATCCTGACTCATATTTGTATTTTTTGAAAAACCATGAATATATATTTCACTCGCTTTTTTAACGGCTTTAAAAATATAATTACCCTTTTCTTTTTCCCAAAAATTTCGACGTTCTGCCATTATTTTACTATATAAATTTTATCTCCTTTTGTGTGACTGCCAAATTCGGGTGCGTACATACATTGTATCGTGCTCGTTCCAAGCAAGAAAGCACCCTCCGCATTTACTTTTACGGGATAATCAATGATGAAAGTACCCTTAGGTAAAAAATCTATAAAAAAATCTGTTCCCACATCACTACTACTCTCAAAATAATACAGACTCTCTTTAAAGACATAACCCGATAAGACGCTTTCGGGTTCAAAGCCAGCGGCTCGTTTATCATTCAAATGAATAAATTCCATATCTCTATCTGCCTTCACAGTCAATCTAACCACCAGTTTATCTCCTATTTTAACTGTATTTTTTGTATCCACGAGAGAAAGAACCTCTCCTGCAGACCCCACTTTTTTTACATAAAGAGCACGGGAAACGGACAAAAAAGGAGAATTATAGGCTTCTATTTGATTCATCTCCTTGTAATATTGCCAAAAAGCAGCACCCCACACCGCATCTGACAAGTTATTTTCAATTTTTAAAGATTTAATATCATTTGAAAGTTCTCCTTTTTTCCAATTCTTTTGAAAAAATCCTGTAGCGGCCTCTGAACTTTTCATCGCTAAATCAATAGATTCCGTCATTTCTTTATTTAGCTTAGGATCGAAAGAAATACTGACGGGATAGGTTTCGCCGACGGCTAACTTTACATTTCCACCACCCAATAACGCATAAATAGCATCGGCAGTCTCTTTGGTGGTGGACCAACTATTCGTTTGTTTATTAAGCAACAAGGCTAGTTTAAGTTCTGCTAAATGTTGGTTCATAAAGCCAGTTTCAGCAAAAGCTTCAGCAAGTAAAGCTTGAATCTCAACTTG
>JBILDL010000167.1:0-5615 GCA_044352635.1 Saprospiraceae bacterium
CTGGAAGTATAAGCCACGACAAAGCCATTGAAAAGGCCACCAACGAATACAAAAAGTATCAACAAAAAACACTAAGCGAAGTAGAAAAAAACTATCTGGAAAGTTTGAAAGTGATAGAACAAAAAACGAAAAAATGATAAATGGAATTCATGAAAGAAAATATAGTGAAAAATAAAAATTTTGGCTTTATAGTGATTTGATAAACAGTGTTCATTTTAGGCATATTCCTTCCTTCA
Source organism: Saprospiraceae bacterium (assembly GCA_044352635.1). Lineage (GTDB taxonomy): Bacteria > Bacteroidota > Bacteroidia > Chitinophagales > Saprospiraceae > BJGN01. The sequence continues at coordinate 237 of JBILDL010000167.1, forward strand.
AATACTGGAACGTAAACCGGAATACGAGGAGGAATATGGTCCAAAACGATGAGCTATTTTATTTTTATTTGCCTACGGAATAGCGACTGATGATGCTTTGTTTTGCCAGGCTCGAAATAAATTAGAACCATTTGCCCTATTAAGCTATTTTTAAGTTTAAAAGCAAGATGGTCTATGAAAGTCAAAGGTCTGACCACCTTATGTAAAGAAAATGACAATTAGAAAGTGGCGACCAGATTTCCACTCAAAAAACAGGGGCGTATTCTGAAAAGCTTTACCAGTAGGAAAAACTAAAATTTGAACGACATGAAAAAACTAATTTTAATTATGACCATTTTAGTAACATCGGTTATTACATCTTTCTCACAATCATTTCCTGACCCTGAATTTTCTTCAAAACCATATATCTTATTAGAGGACAATACTTTAAAAAATTTTGAAAGAGCAGATGCTCAGATGGATTTTAAAATAAAAGCTATGGGTTATGGTGGTTCAGAAATTTATATCACAGCTTTCTCACCTACATCTGATGTAAGGTTTTCTAAGAATGTAATGCCAAAGATAATTGTTAAAATTGCATTTAACGTTGACCCCGCAGATTTGATATCATTATCTTTAGGGGAGGTGAAAAAAGATAGAAGAAGATTTTTACAAAGCAGCATAGCTTTGGGTGGTAAGGCTCGTGACGTAAGTTGGAATAATGTGCCACTAGATTTCAAGAAAATTCGTGAAGGTATTTATGAAATAGTTTTGCCAAGTAATATACAGGCAGGTGAATATGCATTTAGGCCTATCAATGACGGTAGTGGTAACCAAATAGGATCATATACTACTAAAGTCAAAATTTCTTGTTTTGGAATAGACTAACTTGCCAATTACAGTGTAATTTCTTTATAGGCCGGAAACTAATCAGCTAATTTGAATAATTTCAATCTGCTCCCTGCAAAATTACATGGTACTAGAGGATGTGGCTTAATTCATCGTTTCCGGATGTAGAATTCCAGTCACTAATTAACTTCATATTGATGGACAAACTGATTTGATTGAAATCAATTCAGCTGTTTATATTCACCGGGGACATCAAATGCTTGTTTTGGAAAAGGAAAAATAAGCGAGTATCATTGATAATAATGAACTTTATTTGAAAAGTAATAAAGGAAATAACTTATGCTATCATTCGTTGGGAAGTGAATTAATTGCAGCTAATGAATAGGTTTATAGAACAGTGGCAATCCGACAAAACGGCTTGTATTCAACATAAGTCATACATATACCTAAAGTCTTTAAAAGTGATATTGGTAAGAATTGATTTATTTCTTGATTTTTGTTTAAAATAAATCTTATATTTGTACTTTGAGTATAAACATGAGCAATAAATTAAACAAATTATTACAGGATATACCTAAAGGGGCAGTTATACTGTCTTCTTGGTTGACCTCCAAAGGTTATTCTCACTCCCTTCAACACAGATATTTAAAGAGTCATTGGCTTGAATCTATCGGCAGTGGTGCATTTAAAAGGGAAAATGATGAACTAACTGTTTTTGGAGCCTTACACGCATTGCAATTCCAAAGTAATAAATACATTCATTTAGGAGGTATTTCTGCATTGGGTTTATTAGGTTTTGCTCATTATATAAAAATGAGTGAGAAATCGTATTCGTTTTATGCCCAAACAGGATTCAAGTTACCAGAATGGTTTAAAAAAAATGAAGAATGGAAGGGTCATCAATTATTTTGTTCAAGCTTTTTGCCTCCTCAACTCGGCATAATGGATTATGATCTGGGTAATTTTAAAATTAAAATTTCAACTCCATTAAGGGCACTGATGGAGTGCTTAGAAATTGCACCCAAAAATTTTGATTTGGAGGAAGTGTATTTAATCATGGAGGGGCTAACCAGCTTGAATCCAATGGAGGTTCAAAAATTGCTGGAATCATGTACTTCGATAAAAGTAAAAAGGTTGTTTTTGTATTATTCAGAGGTTTCCAATCATTCTTGGTTCAAATATTTGAATATTGATAAAATAAACCTGGGCGCGGGAAAAAGATCAATGGTGAAAGACGGTATTTATAACCAAAAATACATGATAACCGTACCACAAAAATTCAATTGATGGAGTTAATTTATATTCGCCAAACGGAATTATTACTAAGGGTGTTGCCGTATGTTAATAATACGGGTGTTTTCGCATTACATGGAGGAACTGCAATAAACCTATTTCATGATGAAATGCCAAGATTATCTGTAGATATTGATCTAACATACCTGCCAGTTGTAAATCGGGAAACAGACTTGAATGCAATAAAAGCAAATTTGGAAGAAATGGCTGATGTGTTAAGACGAGTAGTTCCAGGTATTCAAATAACTAATCCAAGCCATAATTTAGGAGAATACAAACTTTTCTGTAATTTGAAAGGAGTTCAAGTTAAAATTGAAGTGAATACAATCAATAGAGGGGTTATTGGAGATATTGAAAATAGACTTTTGTGCGTAACTGCGTAGAAAAAATTTGATTTGTTCTTTGAAATGACAATTGTTCCAAAGAATCAGTTATATGGTGGAAAAATGGTGGCAGCATATATACTTTTTGAAGTCAGTAGCTGAAAATAAACCTAGTTGGATATATGGAGACTGGAGTAATTTTCCAGGAATTAGCTGGAAGTTGAAAAACTTGAAAGAGTTAGAAAAGAATAATAAGTCTAAATTTCAGGAACAAATAATTGCTATTTCTAATATAAATATTGACTTGACACCTAATTTAAAAAAAGTATAAATTAAATACTTATACACTAAAGTTACGGAGCAAATTATCAGTTTTTATCAATTCCGAAACTTTAGTTACTTTCTAATGGTATCCATAAAATGGAAAAACTGTAAAAGACAAATATTTTGAAACAAAAAAATAAGAGTATGCAAACCAAAAGTTTCAATGAAGTTTTAGACATGCACATAAGCAAACGTGGAACTAAAAAAAGGGAAAAATTTGAACAAGAGTTAAGAATTGATCTTTTAGGAGATGCAATAAAAAAAGCTAGAAAGGCTAAAAATCTAACACAAGAACAACTTGGTGTACTTGTTGGTGTGCAAAAGGCACAAATATCAAAAGTGGAGAATTCAGCAACCGATGCAAGATTTGCAACCATCCTTAAAGTATTCGATGCTTTAGATGCAAAAGTGAAATTTAGTGTAGAAATCGAAGAACAAAAATTAATGATTAGTGAATAAGAAAGGCCGGATCATAACAATGGCTTTGATGATAGATTCCCTATCGCTTCATCCATTACATAGCCTTGAATGTTATGCAAAAGGCTGAAAAATAATATTTTACTATAATATATTAACACCTAAATTTTCGGCAGACTATTTTATCGAAAGTATAAAGAATACACAAAACCCTTGTTTGAACGGATAAATAATTTCGAATTTGAAAATATTCACGCTATTTTTAAATGAAGTTTTAATAGAGATAAACACCGTATTCCGAAAAAAAGGCAATAATTTCGGATTTGATTCCGAAAAAAAGGCAATAATTTCGGATTTGATTCCTAAATTCCCGTTATTTGTTGTTTCTTAAAATAAGTAAAAATGATTGAGCGAATTTTAGAGAAGCAAATTCTTTCTAAAATAAATAAAAAGAAGGCAATTATTCTCATGGGGCCGAGACAGGTAGGTAAAACGACCTTGTTAAAATCCCTTTTTGAAAAATCCACAGAAATAATCTGGTTGAATGGTGATGAACCAGATATTCAATCCATTTTTGAAAATATTTCGTCAAAGAGGTTAGAAGCAATAATAGGTAATAAAAAAATGATAATTATTGATGAAGCTCAGCGGATTCCTGAAATAGGTTTAAAGATGAAGCTTATAACAGATCAGCTGTTAAATGTTCAGTTAATTGCAACTGGAAGCTCTGCATTTGAATTATCAAATAAATTAAATGAACCCTTAACGGGTCGCAAGTGGGAATTTAAAATGTATCCCATTTCATTTCAAGAAATGGTAAATCATCATGGTTTATTAAATGAAATTAGATTATTACCTCACCGTTTGGTTTATGGTTTTTATCCTGATGTGGTCAATCATCCGGGAAATGAAAAAGAAATTTTAAAGCAATTGTCAGATAGCTATTTATACAAAGATCTTTTAATGATTGATCAAATTAAAAAGCCATCTGCACTTGTAAAATTGTTACAAGCATTGGCTTTGCAGATAGGTTCACAAGTATCTTATCATGAACTGGCTCAAATTTGTGGATTAGATGGGAAAACGATTGAAAAATATATGATGTTATTGGAGCAATCATATATTATTTTCAGATTAACCTCTTTCAGTAGAAATCAGAGAAATGAATTGAAAAAAAGCAGGAAAGTTTATTTTTTTGATAATGGAATTAGAAATTCGCTCATTGCCAATTTTGAGCAAATTGAAAACAGAACAGATATTGGGGCATTATGGGAAAACTATTTAGTTTCTGAGCGAGTAAAATATTTAGCCTATCAGCAAAAATGGGTAAATAATTGGTACTGGCGTACGACAGAACAGCAAGAAATAGATTATGTAGAAGAGGAAAACGGACAATTATCTGCGTATGAATTTAAATGGAATCCGAAGGCAAAAGGGTCCATTCCAAATTCTTTCAAAAAGACTTATCCAACTGCCACTACAAATATTATTCACCGGGAAAATTTCGAACAATTTTTAGGTGTAAAAGGGTAAGGTAGAGACTTCAGCTCTTTAGAAAAGCTTAGAAAAAAAGGAATTACTTCGGAAGGCAAATGATCCGTTTTTTTAAATAAATAAGAAATTTATATGTCAAATAAAGTCACTTTGATGTTTATTTTTGATGAAAACTTGCTGTTTTTCAGAAAAATAGACAGACCGCATTGATTCTTCTTATTATTTACACTACATTCGCAAAATGGAATCACTAAAGAAGCTGGGAAAGGTAAATGCCCAAATGATCGCTGATTATATTTTGCAGAAATATGGTCCTATGTCTCATTTGAAACTTCAAAAACTACTTTATTACTGCGAAAGTTACCATTTGGCATATTTTGATGACAATCTAATTCTTGAAGAATTTTAAGCTTGGGTGCACGGACCTGTTTGTAGGGAGGTGTACGATAGCTTAAAAGATAGTTCAGTTCTTTATGTTGATTTAGGCTTTGCAGGTACAAATAACCCCGAAGTAGAATTAAATAATATGTTGAGTTCTGACCAATCCCAATTAATTATTGATGTTCTTAACGAGTTATCAGCATGGACAGGGTTAGAATTAGAAAATGCTACTCATAGCGAACTGCCCTGGTGTGAAGCAAGACAAGGTTTGGGACCTGCTGACAGATGTGAAAAAATAATTTCAAAGAATACAATGAAA
>JBILDL010000168.1:0-5597 GCA_044352635.1 Saprospiraceae bacterium
ATGATGCTATTGGAAATTCTGGTGTTGATTATGTCTGTGGTCCGCTCAATGAGGCCATTCGCTTTTCGGGAAATGCCAGCCTTGTAAATATTATTGGAGCGGTAAATTCTGAATTCGATACAGAAGATTTTACCGTTAGTTTTTATTTTAAAGTGGGTAATGATAAAGGTATTCAATACCTCCTGTCAAAAAAACGCAGCGACTGCCTGGTGGATAATTCTCTGGTGGTTCGTTTTAGACCGCTTACAGGAAATCTTAATGTAGCGCTCACCGAAGGAATCAATAAACAGGTGAATATTATTTATGAATTACCTAAGGGTCAATGCTGGCATCATATCACTATTGCAAGGAATGCTTCAAAAATAAGACTCTATTATAATGGCAATCTGGTGTCAGAGCAAACCTCTGCCTCTCGGGTGAATGTCCTCAATAATGGTAATTTAGTCGTAGGAGGAAGTACTTGTTATGGTGCCAATGAAATTGGTTTCAATGGCCTTATGGACGATTTACGCTTCTATAACCGCGCCCTCCTCGAATCAGAAATTGGAAAATTATATCAACCCGTTGATAATATTGTTAACACTAATGATATAGTTTATGTGGGAGACGATGTGATTACTCAACTATCCCCAACCTGTGCTACTGATTTCACCTGGTCCCCCAGTTTTTGGGTGAGTGACCCCACCATTAAAGAACCTGTCATTTCGCCACTCGCATCAGGGAATTATACCTACAAACTGGAACTTAAAGATGCCTCAACGCCCTGTATTGCCACCGACTCTTTTAGAATAGTGGTCATCGATCCCAATGATTTGAAATGCGATGAAGCATTTTTACCCAAAGCTTTTACACCAAACGGGGATGGACTAAATGATTCCTTTGGGTTAAGTAACCCAAGAATCATAACGTCACTGATCTCTTTTGAAATTTGGGATAGATGGGGGAATAAAATGTTTTCCACCACCAATTCAAGTGATAAATGGGACGGTACTTATAATGGCCAGACCGTTCAAGCTGGTATATATCGTGTACTGGTGCTCCATCAGTGCAAAGGGGATACAATAACCAAATCAACCACGGTGCTGGTCATGAACTAAGGTTAAATTTTTAAATACCTGGAATTTTTGAGTTAAGTAGTTCTACTTAAAAGTTTAAATTATTGCATTTATTTCTAGTAAGTCCTGAATGTTGAAACCGCCAACATCGAACATACCCTGCAATAATATGGATGTAGATGAATAGAAACTCCTTGTATTGGGCCTTATAAACTGGCCTATTCGGTGAAGAATACCAGGCTTTGGATTTAACGGTAAAATAGCACATTCCGGTGAAAATAATTATTTCTATGAAGTAGGAATAGATTAATATTTAATAGCAGCAGAACTAGGATTAAAATAATAGAGAATATTACCTGGTATCTCAGCTTCAACGCATAAACAAAATTAGTTACAATGACTTCAAAGTAGTAAGCTTGAAATCAAAGGTGCAATTTGATGAAATCATCTTTGAATAATTGCTGAATTCTAATATTCAAAAACCCCGGTTATTTCTATGTCAAAGAACGATCGATTTTCCATGAAGGAATCGCTCTGAAAAACAAAATGGAGCGTTGGAACACATTTATTGTCCCAACACTCCATTCAATTTCTTTATTCGCTGAAAAATACCAGTATATTATTTAATGATAACAAAGTCGCCGGAATAAGGGCGCCTGTAGCCATCAAGAAATAATACTTCAAAGGTATAAACGTAACTACCCACATTGGCCGCTCTCGTTGTATAACTTCCATCCCATAATATAGTCCCTCCGTCACAATCAATGGGTACTGTATTTATCGACTTTATCAGGTTCCCCCAACGGTCAAATATCCTGAAATTGGTTACTTCTTTGACACCTAAACAAGAATGAATTCTCAGTTCATCATTAATACCATCCCCGTTAGGTGAAAAAACATTGGGTATGAATACAGAATAATTCCGATCCACTAATACCTGAATGTTCCCATTGCTCTTGCAACCATTTATATCAGTAACTTCCAGATTAAATTTTTGATCCCCATATAAATTTCGAATGGTGGGATTTGCTATGCTGGCGGAAGATAATCCCGTACTTGGCGTCCATTTATAAGTTCTTATTGGGTTAGACGTTTGAATGGCGGGCTTTAGCTGTGTTGAGGTGTCACCCAATGGAATGTTTATACTACCTGGGTTAAATTCTACAAGTAAGGGTAGGGGGGAGCTTACATCAATGGTTTCTGTATAAGCACATCCAAGGTAGTCCTCAACTTGTATAATAGTCCTTCCGGCAAAAATTTGTATGTTCTGGTTCACGGGAAAGCTAATTCCACTGTTGTTTACACTAAATACGTAATCCGATAATTTTACTCCGTTTCCACCACTAACGCTTTTTACCGATAGCGTAGTGGTAGTACCATGGCATAAAGGGGGATTTACCGGATTGAAAAAAGCAATGATTGGATCAGGTGTGGTAAATATATGTTGGATTTGATCTTGACAGCCTTTACTGTCTGTCACCGTGATGCGGTATGTGCCGGCAGGTAATTTATCCTTGCTGTTACTGGCACTCGCTACTCCCGCATCGGTGGACCATTGGTAGGGAGTAGCTCCTAAAGGATTAATTCCCGTTTCATTGGTCAACTTAAATACTAAAACACCATCTGATAAGCCAGGGCAACTGACGTTTTTTGTTTTGGCCGCATCTAAAGCCAATAATAATTGAGCTGGTTCAGTAACGGTTACTTTTTCTTCTATTGTACATTTATTACCGTCAGTAATGGTTACCGTATAATCACCATTTTTCATATTGTTAATGGAAGATGAAGTCGAGCCTGTATTCCATACAAAAGTAAATGTACCTCTTCCTCCCGTTGGTGCCAGATCTACGGCACCATCACCCAAACCAAAACAAGTAACTGGTTTAACCGTCGCATTAGCAACGATAACGGGTGGTAAGGGTATATTTACACTTACAATTTTTGTACATAAATTATTATCTGTTACCGTCAAATTATTAAGATTTGACCTTAATTTTAAAGCAGTGCTGCTGGTTGAAGCCGCCTGACTTTCCCCGCTACTCCATTCAAAATCGAAGGTACCGACTTTCCCGTCACTATAACTAGCTGTAGCTGTTGCTTTTCCGTCTTGCGTTCCAGTGTAGCAACTGACTTCCGTTAAACCGCTCATAGTTATGAGTATCTCAGGCGCATCGACTAATACAATATTCTGACTAAACGTAGGACAGTTGTTAGCATCGACGAGATTAAACCGGTAGGTTCCCTTACCTATGTTAACAAGTGAGGTACCCGTTTGGGTGCTATTTTCCCACGTTATTTTGTAAGGTGCCGTTCCACCAGCAGGCGTTATTACGATGCGGCCGTCTGCCTTGCCTACACAGGTTGGTTCAAATGTTTTGGTGTCTGATAGCTTGAATGGGTCAGGATTTAAAACCTGAACAGAACTATCCACAGAACAGCCGTCACTACCCGTTACAGTAACCCGATAGGTAGCAACCGCCAGGCCATTAAGAAATTGACCGCTCACCCCATTACTCCATGTATAGGTGCTTATGGGAGAATCGCCAGCTGTAGCCTTTATGGATAATTTTCCGTCCGTATTTCCAATACAACTGACAAAAGCAGTGTTCAATTCTGTGATTTTGGGCGGAGTGCGGGAAGTTATGCCAAATGCAAAGGGAACTTCACATCCCGCTCCGTCTTTTACGGTGACGGTATAAGTTCCTTTGGTCAGATTCACCACGGCGGAACTATCCGATAAATTACTGGTCATTGCACTCGCCCAAGTATAAGCATAAGGACTTACGCCGCCCTTTGCCGCTACTTTAATTTTTCCGTCTTTACCACCGCCCGCAGTACAGGATTCTTGAGTATAGGTTAATGTATCTATTTTCAATACCTCAGGATCGGTAATAACCACCGTTTTTTCAATGGAACATTGTTTCCCCGCTTCAGAACTCAGCATCGTAACGTTATAACTGCCTGAACATAAGCCAGAAAATTGATAGTTGATGCCGCTACCAGTTGGAACACTTAATCCGGAACTTATATTAAAAGAAGGGATGCCCGTAGCCGACGAAGCAACCACAATAATAGCTCTTCCATCGCATTTTCCTAAGCAACTGGCATCTACACCAGTAATGTCAAAGTCCAGTTTTTTATCAGCGTCTATGATTACGGGATAAGATTTTTGACAGCCCCTCGTATCCGATACAGAAATAGAATATGTACCAGGTAATAAGTTAGATCTTAACGATGTGATTCCCGAAAATGAGGCTACCTGATCTGCCCATTTTAAGGTATATCCTGTTGCAGGTCTGATACCTCCACTCACAGAGATTACAACTTCGCCGTCCGCAACACCAGAACAGGTAGCCTTGGTAAGTGAGGAAGTGGTTATATTTAATCTACTTGGATTAGTAAGATTTTCAGAAGCTTGTGCCACACAACCAAAATTATCCCTAACAGTAACGGTATAAGCGCTGAATGATGCGGCTAAATCTTTTTGAAAATTAGTTTTTACTGTAGGATCGTTACTCCAGGTAAAATCAAAATTAGTTAAATCATTTTCCTCTTGTGCATCAATCAATACGGTTGCTTTCAGCTCCCCATTGCTATCATTATTACAAATGATATCTTTTATAATATCTAGCCTCACTACAAAATTTCTCGATGGTGGAATTTCTCTTTCCTTAGTTGAAGAGTTTGGCGTAGGGGCGGAATCTGTAATGGTTAAAAGATAATTTCCCGCTTTTAAACCTGGAATAATGGTTTTGCCATCCAAACTGTTTATATTGATAGATCCTGTGGTATTATCATCTTTGTTTAGCCAGGTTACCTTATAGGGCATCGTCCCTCCCGTCACGGTTACCTCGAAACCTCCTGTATTATTTCCCACATTCTGACAAGGAATACTATCTACTTTAACGTCAACAAATAAAATTTCATTAGTAACATTTACCTGTCCATTTGAATATTGAAATCCCATGGGCTTTCCACAATCATCTTCCAATGGTGAGGGTGCAGTGCCTAAATTTATAAAGGTCAATGGACTCGATTTTCCGTCTGCACCAATAACTTCAAGGCAAACGTTAAATAATAGGTCACCATCATTCAATGAAAATGGTGCACCTCCCGATTTAAAATACGATATTTTAATGTCGTTAGATATCGGGCTGTAACTTATGTCACTTGTTCCAATACCTGTTAACTTAGTATTATTTGTATTTAAACTCTTAAATTTTAAAACGGTGTTGTCCCAGGTAACCCCTAAAGTTAAAGAAACAGCATCCGTGACTTTGGAGGCAGTGACGGGAATACAAATTTCGTCGCCAAACTTTGCATTTTGTTTGGGTAGGTTGAAGGTAGTTGATGGACAGGTAGTAATATCTACGGTAATATTTCCATCACAGCTGTATTCATCTGTCGCAGTGATAATGTATTCTCCAGGTACAGGAACGAATATTTCTAAGGTGTCATTGTGCTTATATAAATTGGTGCTTATTATTTTACCCTTTATATTGGCATCGTTTTTATTAATGATTGAAATTTTTGTGTAAGAGC
>JBILDL010000169.1:0-5585 GCA_044352635.1 Saprospiraceae bacterium
TAGTGGAGTTACTTTGGAACCAGGTCAGAAAGTATTTTATTTTCCGAACGGAAAGAAAGGCAAAAAAGAATTACTTTTTGAAGTAGATAATACGTTCCGAAAAGATACGATTTTACAAATAGATGAAATGATTAAACAAAAAAAGAAGGGTTCCAAATAAATCCATAAAATATCCTTCGGCATCTACTTTCCTAATTGGTTAAAATCTGATTTTTATTCTCCAGCAACTTTTTTAATTGATTATAGGAAACATCTTGAACGGCACATTTTTCATCAATAGCTAGACAAGCGGCAACGGCTGCAGACTGCCCAAGAATCATAAAAACGGGTTCCATACGAATGGAACCATAGGCTATATGGCTGCTAGAGACACAAACAGGAACAAACAGATTTGTGCATTCCTGTTTTTGGGGAATAATAGAACCATAAGAAATACGATATGGACCAGGTGGTTTTACCCCAATATCTCCCTCATTTTGGACATATCCCTCCGGAGTAACATATCGCTGAGTGTTATGAGAATCAATATGATAAGACCCCATTCCAATAGATCGGGGTGTTTCAATTTTTTGCATCACATCATGTTCTGTGGTAATATATTCTCCTATCATTCTTCGTGACTCCCTTACATAAATTTGATGTGGCCAATGATTATTATCTTTAAACTCGTCTTTTGCAAGACCGTATGATGCCATTTTTGTTCGAATAGCATCGGGGACACGAGAATCATTGGCAACAAACCATAATAAGCCCGCCTGATAATCATAATGTTGCTTAATGATTTCCGCCCGACGCTGATAATCAGCTTCTGGATAATCATAATTCATCCCAATAAAATCAGAACTAAAAGCCCCATGGTTATTTGTATCCGTTTTCTTATTGGGAAGTAAATCGAACTTACTGAACCAATCTTTTCTGCCCGTATTAAATTCTCTCAGCAATAATTCATAATTGGAGGCATCATAATTGTCAGGTTTTGGGAATGGCACTTTATTTTCCTCATGATTAGTCATACACATTCTAAAACAATAAGCCTGAATTTTTTTGTCCGCAGCACCAGACTCACCAGGAGGTTCTGCTGAAATGTAAGGAAGTAATCCACTAGACGGATCATCCTGAATTTTATAGGGTGAAATATTAGATTTAAAATGATGATCATGTTGAAATACACCCGTTTGAACTCCATTAAATGTTTCGTTATACTTTGCGTTTCCTTCCCTACCTACATGAAAATTAATTCCGGCAGCTGCCATCAAGTCACCTTCATAAGTAGCATCAATGAACATTTTACCTTTAAAAACCTTACCTGAAAGTGTTGAAAAAGAAATGATTTCCCCCTTCTTTTTTACCACCCCCTTGTTTCTATCCAGCCATTCACCCCGAAGAACCTTAATATTATTTTCCTTTACAAAATTTTCAAAAACTTTTTCTGCCACATGAGGCTCAAATAGCCACATAGTGCGAAATTCCCCATCCATAGCGACAGTTCCTTGACCTTTATTTCCAAAATCACTTTGATTTTGCCAGTTCCATGCAGCATCATCCTTATAATGCAGCCAGACCCTATGATAAAATTCACGGGAAAGACCTCCGATAACAGCCTTATTTCCGGTATCTGTAAATCCCAATCCACCCGAAGTCAGGCCACCAAGATGTTGCTCGGGGGAAACAATCAATACCGTTTTACCGGACTTCACCACTTCCATAGCTGCGATAATAGCCGCAGAGGTACCCCCATAAATAATAATATCAGCATTATAAACCTCTTTGATTTCGGGTTGATTGTTTTTAATAATCCTTCCAGCATCGGTGTTTGACAGAAAGGTAAAAGTTGTAAAAAATAAAAATATCCAATTTTTCATCATTGACGGAGCGTTTTAAAAATACATGCTATAAATATAGGAAAAAAGGTGGATAATGTATGGAAAATTGGGTGGGTGGCGGGGTTATGTTTGTATCAGGATTTATAGGATTAACTATACCGTCTCTGGTTTGGGTGGGAAGGTTATTATTAAACGGTGTATTCATCCCAAAGCCTCTTGCCGATGCGTTACGCATCGGCGAAAAGGATGATAAAAAGTAATCCTCTACGAATAACCATTACGCTTAACCCAAAGACGTCCTCTGTAATCCTCAAAATCCTGATTCAAAACTAAGTGCTAGGGGGTAAAGGATATTTTGAGGAAATTCCTGCCGCCAAGGGCCTAATGATCAATAGACATGCTGACCCCAAAGGGGTAAAGATATGAAAAGGGTAAACTGTTTTTGGACAGCCATTCGCCACTACATAGCATATAATATAACTTCCTTGTTGTTAACTGTATGTACTTCCCGGCGGATGCGGTCTTCCCAGGATAATTCCAGCGCGCTTTTCTTTTCCAGAAATACCATGTAGCCTGTTTTTTGGCCTAATCGGTCCAGGTAACGGGCTAATTGTTGAATACCTTCTGGTTCTGACCATTTATCGTGGTGCATTTTTATCTCAATGGTTATTACTTGTGCTTTCCAAAAAATGACCAAATCTGTCCGCCCATTTCCGGCTGCCATTTCCCTTTCAATACGTCCTCCCCCATTGATAATCCGTTGTAAAAAAGCCATCAACATCAACTGGTGTCCCGCCTCCTTGTATTGATATCTGTCAATCCACGATTCAGCGTTGCGTTGATAAAATTTAGTGAATGCGTCCAGTAATTTGTCCATATTCAGCGTACCATCAATATTCAGGTACCAACTCGTCTGGGCGATGTCCTGATTGATGCCTACTGAAAAGCCTATGGTCAGAATGCGGGTGATGATTTCTCTGTATATCGGATTGGCAAATTGGATGGGATTACCTGTGCTAATAATACCCAAATCTCGGCAATATCGGATAGCATCATCTGCTCCATCAAAAGCGGGAGAATCACCAGTGATGATGCTCATGATAATAGGTCGAACCCGCGGATCATCTATCTTGTCTGCCAAGCTGTCCAGGTGCGTTTGGCGCTGTTCGATGAGCCTCTCCTTGGCTAGCTCAATCAAGTCTATGGTAATTTCGCGCAAATAATCATTCTTTAAAATTTTCCTTACCACCTCATTGGCCAGGGCGTTCGTCAACCAGGGTTGTCCACCAGAATAGGCATATAACTTTTCTAAGACTTCTTCGGAAAAAATTTGTCCAGTATCCTGTGTATGTTGGTTTAATAATCCACGTACCTCCTCCTTCGAAAACACAGGTAGAAAAAAAGATTCTGCCTTAATGTTAAATGGGGAACCTGAACCTATCGACGGATTATCTGCCCGTGCGCGGGTGCGGAAATCACGGATATCTCTAAGGCCAACTAATGCAATAGACTGAGGAAAATGATTAGGGCGGGTTTGAAAGCCGTCCCGCAATTGACGTAAAGTCGAAATGAGCACATCGTCGTAAAGTGCATCCACTTCATCCAATAATAAAACCAATGGTTTATTCAGTGTATCACACCAATCGGTGAGATAATTTCTTAGTAACAGGTTACCTGGTGCATAGCCTTCTGGCTTAGGCGGTGACGCATCGGGCGATAAAAAAATTTTAGACGTCAAATATAAAGATTGTATAAAAACCTCATTTGCCTTTTCCACCGATATACTCGTATAACCTGCTGATTCCATAGAACATACCACGGCAACATAGTTCCCTTCTTTGTTCAAACGATGAGCCAGCGCGTGTAGGAAAGTGGTTTTACCTGTTTGTCTGGGCGCATGAATGAGGAAGTATTGCATATCGTCAATCAAAACATGTATGTCGTCATACATATTTCTAAAGGGATCTACCATGTAGTGTCTTTCCGCATTACACAGACCAGTGGTATTAAAGATTCTTCTCATTTTGTAAAGATATGCCTTTTTGGCGCAGGATGTAGGATCAAGTTGAAGGGATGGTTAGGAAAACAAAATACTATCCCAAATAAGGAAACTAATTCTTGTCTGAACTGTGATTTTTTTGATTTTTATGATTACACTGATAACAGATTGGATTTAATTAAATTAAACCTGTCGGGAAAAAGACAATGCGTACGTAAAGCATCTACGAAAAAAAGGGTATAAAGTAATCCTCTACGAATAAAACATCATACCCGAACCAAAGACGTTATGTCTAATCCTAAAAATCCTGTAAATCCTGATTCAGTACTCAGGAGACAGCACCCATCTTAAAATAAACTTTATACCCGAACCAAAGACGTCCTCTTTAATACTCGACAATCCTTAATTTTTAATTTTCGAAACCAGCCAACCCGTCAATTTTTCCCCTTGCTCAGGGTAAGTCCAATGACCTGTTTCCAAAGCTAAAAACAATTCTTTTGGTGCTGAAATGAGATTATATGCGGCATACATGGAAGTAGGTGGACAAGTTTCATCATTGAATCCCCAAGTGTACATACCAGGAACCGTTAATCTTCTGGCAAAATTAACTACGTCATAATAACCCAGGGTTTGCATAACGGCAGGGAAATCATGCGCAGGTTTATTGTTTTTATCAAAATAATGTGGCCAACCTCCCGCTCTGTTCTGGAGATAACCAGTAACATCGGAAAGTGCAGGATATAACGCAGCCAGATATTGAACTCGCTTGTCCAATGCAGCGGTAACAATACTCAAGGCGCCTCCCTGGCTTCCCCCGGTTACTACCAGATTTTTACCATCGTACTGAGGTAATGAGGTTAAAAAATCATTGGCACGAATACATCCCAGATAAACTCTTTTGTAATAGAATCTATTTTTATCCTGAATATTAAAACTTGGATAACCTTTTAAGGCACCACCTACCATGTCATTATAAACATAGGGCTCCATATTTACTGGAATACCGTGAATACCTATTTGGAGCGTAATAATTCCCTTTTCAGCATTGGCTATATCACCTGCATAAGGTCTGACTCCTGCACCGGGAACATGAAGGATCGCTGGATATTTACCTTCCTTTTTTGGCACACACAAAATACCATATAACCTGGCACCTGGCGCATTATTCTGAATATTTACATGATAAACCAGCGTTTTTTCTGTGCATCTTTCAGGGATCAGGGTCATTTTGGCATCCATAGGGATTTTTGCCAGATCCTGCAAAGCAGTAGCCCAGAAAGAATCAAAATCAGAAGGATTCTGCACGGTTGGTTTAATTTCTTCTGGGCTAAAAGCAGCAGTGGCCAGATTTCTATATTCCTTTCCATCAACTTCAGCAATAGCGGTCAGTCGAAGAAATCCAGCTTTATTCAAGGTACCACCATTAATTTGTTGCATGCCATTGGCAAGCATTATAGTTTCAGACTTCAATGGAACCATTTTTTCCTCCCCCAATTCATATTTGACCTTAACATTAGGAACATAATTACCATTTTTCAACACAGAAATGGTAAACTTAACTGGTTCTCCCTTTTTGTACATCCAATCACTATGATCAGGAGCGACCAAAACCTTTATGAATTTTTCAACAGGCTGGGCAATGAGAATATTTAAAAAAAGGAATAATGGTAAAAAAATAAGAAAAGGTTTGGTTTTCATGTTTTAAGATTTTAGATGTAACATGAAGATAAAAAATAATCTCAAGATTTTTAAAATCTGTCTTT
>JBILDL010000170.1:0-5583 GCA_044352635.1 Saprospiraceae bacterium
ATTGATAAAGTTCAATATGAGGGAATGCTATATATTGGTCATCGACCCAGCATTCATTCAAAGCAATCATTAAGGATTGAAGTGAATATTTTTGACTTCGATAAAGATATCTATGGAAAAAAAATAAGTATTCTTTTGGTAGAATTCTTAAGGTCAGATCAACAACTTGACACTTTAGATAAACTATCAAAAATTATTGCTGAAGATAAAATTCATGCAAAAGCAGTTTTAGCACAGGAAAATAAAATAGAACCAAAGAAAATTAATCCTGAAATAGCTATCGTTATATTAAACTATAATGGAAAAGAGTGGCTAGCCAAATTCCTTCCAAATGTTATTAAATATAAATTAGATCATGCCAGAATTATCATTGCTGATAATTTTTCTACAGATGATTCCATTACTTATTTAACTGAAAATTTTAATGAGGACATTGAAATAATAACCCTTCCAAAAAACACGGGTTATGCCGGAGGTTATAATGAAGCGTTAAAGATGATAGAAGCTGATTATTTCCTATTGCTTAATTCTGATGTGTCTGTCACTGAACACTGGATGACTCCCCTATTGGAAGTTATGGAAGCCGACTACGACGTTGCTATTTGCCAACCTAAGATACTTTCTTTTAATGAACCAACGAAGTTTGAATATGCAGGCGGTGCCGGAGGTTGGATTGACCTGCTTGGTTACCCTTTTTGTAAAGGAAGAGTGTTAGGTCATGTTGAAAATGACTTAGGACAATATGATTATCCATCTGAAATATTCTGGGCAAGTGGCGCTGCTTTTATGATTCGAGCCCCATTGTTCAAAGCGATAGGTGGTTTTGATGCAAACTATTTTGCACACATGGAAGAAATTGATCTATGTTGGAGAGTCAAAAGGGCAGGTTTCAAGGTCATGGTCGTTCCTGATGCTGTCATTTATCATGTTGGAGGTGGAACGTTAGATTACGACTCCCCTAAAAAGGTATATTTGAATTTTAGAAATTCCCTTTATACCTTAATGAAAAATGAACCAATCACTCATTTATTATGGAAAATTCCAGCCAGATTTATTTTGGACGGTTTTGCAGCCATTTTATATCTGGTCACGAAGGACATGAATTTTGTTATGTCTATATTGAAAGCCCATCTTTCTTTTTATAAAAATTTCAGACGGGTATTACAAAAACGAGCTGAAGGAAATTCTTTGGTAAGAGCTTTAAGGACAAAAGAAAGAAATACACTCGTTGGAAGATATTCAAAATTGCTTGTTTTGGATTATTACTTATTTAATAAAAAAACCTTTAAGGAAATAATTCAAAATGAAAACGAACATTGATATTTTGTATAGCGACGAAGAAATCGTGGTAATTAATAAACCCTCTGGTATGTTGAGTATTCCCGATAGATTTGAAGCGTCAAAAGAAAACTTATCTGTTTTATTGAAAAGCCATTTCCATGGTGATATTTTTGTGGTACACAGAATTGACAGAGAAACCAGTGGCATATTATGCTTTGCGCGAACGGCAGATTCTCACAAACATTTAAATAATCAGTTTTTAATTCACAAGGTGGATAAAACTTATTATGCGTTTATTGATGGTCATCTTGACGATGATGAGGGAACGATTGATGCAAGAATTGCACCTCATCCTTATCAGGAAGGAAAAATGATAGCAGGAAAGGTTGGAAAAGAAGCGTTAACGCATTATAAAGTACTGGAAAAATTTAGGTTAGGTTCATTTGTAGAGATTAAAATTGAAACGGGAAGAACACATCAAATCAGAACACACTTTAAATATATAAATCACCCATTATTGGTAGATTCAATTTACGGCAAAAGAGAAGCAATTTTTGGTAAAGATATTAAAGGTCATAAATACCATGCCATCATAAAAGCAGAAGAGGAAGACAGACCTTTACTTCATCGGTTATCCCTCCATGCTGGCAAATTAGGACTAATGCATCCTACAAAAGACATTAAAATGGAATGGGAAGCCCCCCTTCCAAAGGATATGAAAGCTACTTTAAACCAATTAAAAAAATGGAATAAGATATAATTTATTCCATTTTTTTAGTTGGCACCTATTCTAATGAATGATTGCTGAAGTGGCTCCGCGGGGTATTCGAATTTCTTCAACAAGATCTTGAATGTGTTTTGGCGGCGGTGGAGTAAACTTGCTGATTATAAATGAAACGACAAAATTTAAAATCATACCAAGTGTTCCAATGCCTTCAGGAGATATACCAAACCACCAATGATCTTTATTATTAAGTTCAGGATTCATGAATTTAAAATAAATAAGGTAACCCAGTGTAAAAATAAGGCCTATAATCATACCAGCGATAGCACCTTCCTTATTCATTCTTTTTGAAAATATGCCCATAATAATAACCGGGAAAAAGGATGCGGCGGCCAAACCAAATGCAAAGGCTACCACCTCCGCCACAAATCCAGGCGGATTTACTCCGAAATAGCCAGCAACAACCACCGCAAAAATAGCGGAGATTCTGGCATATAGAAGTTCACTTTTCTCTGAAATATTGGGAGCTAGGGCATTTTTAAGTAAGTCTCTGCTAATGGCAGTTGAAATAACTAATAATAATCCTGCCGCGGTAGAAAGCGCAGCTGCTAACCCACCGGCAGCTACTAAAGCAACTACCCAATTGGGTAAACCGGCAATTTCTGGATTTGCCAAAACCATAATATCCTTATCTATGGTTAACTCATTTTTTACTTTATCATTTTGGTATAGAATCATCCCGTCCTGATTTTTGTCCTCAATTTTAATGAGGCCAGTTTTCTGCCAATTTTGCACCCAGACAGGAAGAGATTCAATTTTTTGACCATTTATATTGGTTATCATATTGTAGATACCAAACACTCCAACAGCAGGTGCGGTGGTATATAAAATGGCAATAAAAAACAAAGCATAACCTGCTGATTTTCTGGCATCCTTCACCTTTGGTACGGTAAAAAATCTTACAATTACATGAGGTAAACCTGCGGTACCCACCATTAATGCAGCCGTTATAAAAAACATATCCAACATTTCCTTACTTCCGGAAGTATAGGCTAAAAAACCCAATTCAGTAAGCAATCCATCTACTTTGTCTAAAAGATAGGTACCATCATTTAACGTACCGCCAAATCCCAATTGCGGAATTGGATTACCAGTAAGTTGTAAACTTATAAAGATAGCAGGCACCATATAGGCAAAAATCAAGACACAATACTGAGCAACCTGTGTGTAGGTGATTCCCTTCATACCACCTAATACGGCATAGAAAACAACAATAATCATTCCTATTACTACCCCTGTATTAATATCAACCTCTAGAAAGCGTGAAAATACAATCCCCACGCCCCTCATCTGACCAGCCACATAAGTAAAGGAAATAAAAATGGCTGCGACAACGGCTACTAATCTGGCAGTTTGGGAGTAGTATCTGTCACCAACAAAATCAGGCACGGTATATTTTCCAAATTTCCTTAAATAAGGGGCAAGTAATAGCGCTAATAAAACATAGCCACCAGTCCAACCCATTAAATATACGCTGCCATCATAACCCATAAAAGAAATGAGACCAGCCATAGAAATAAAGGAAGCTGCTGACATCCAGTCTGCTGCCGTGGCAATACCGTTAACTAAGGGAGAAACACCGCCTCCTGCAATATAAAACTCCTTGGTACTCGACGCTCTTGTTTTAATAGCGATACCGATGTAAAGAAGAAAAGTTAATCCTACGATAATATAGGTCCAGGTTAGAATATCCATTACAAAATTTTAAATTCATGAAATAGGTTAAAAGAAGTATCAGATTTATTCATCCACATCAAATTCCTTATCAAGTTTATTCATTCTCCATACGTAGTAAAAAATAATAAGAAGAAAGACATAAATTGAACCTTGTTGAGCGAACCAAAAACCTATTTTAAAGCCACCCATTCTGAACTGATTTAATTCCTTGACAAAGACAATACCAAATAGAAAGGAAGAAATAAACCAAATAATTAACAAAACGGCTAAAATTTTAATATTAGCACGCCAATAAGCAGATCTACTATGATCTTCTAGTTTTAGGTTATTCATAAAAAATCTTTTAATTTACAGTCTTTACGACCTTAAAGCTTCAACCTCAGAAATAGATTTAGGTATTGGATTACCCAAAATTTTATGCCCTTCCGGAACTACAAGCACGTTATCTTCAATTCTAACACCGGTAAAATCTCGATATGCAGGTAACTTTTCATAACAAATAAAATCGGTACAGATTTTATCATTACTCCATTTATCTATTAATTGGGGAATAAAATAGATACCTGGCTCAACGGTAAGGACAAATCCCTCTTCCAATTTCCTTCCCAATCTCAAAGATTTCAAACCAAACTGAGTACTTCTTGAAACCGAGGCATCATAACCTACATAAGCCTCGCCTAAGTCTTCCATGTCATGAACATCTAAACCAATCATGTGACCGAGGCCATGAGGAAAGAACAAGGCATGAGCGCCGGCAGCTACCGCGTCCTGTGGATTTCCTTTCATCAGACCTAACTGAATAAGGCCTTCGGTAATATTTAAAGCCGCTTGCAGGTGAATATCTTTATAGCTAATCCCAGGTTTAATTTGGTTAATCGCTTTTATTTCTGTATCGAGGACAATTTCATAAATGTCCCTTTGCATGGAAGAGAAAGATTTTGAGACAGGAAATGTTCTGGTTATATCTCCTGCATAATGACCAACTGATTCAGAACCGAAGTCACCTAAAACTAAGCCACCCTCCTTTAATTTGCCACTATAACTATGATTATGAAGGGTTTGACCTTGCGTGGTTAAAATGACGGGATAAGAAATTCTTCCCCCATTACCTACAGAAATGCCTTCCACTAAACCTGTTAATTCATATTCAAACATGCCTGCTTTAGCTGCAATCATAGCTGCCACATGCATTTTACCTGAAATATTAACCGCGTCAATCATTTCCTGAATTTCATAAGCATCTTTAATAGACCTTTGTGCAACCACTTGCCTAATTAATTCTTCTGAAATAAGATGTTGATATGATTTATTTGATTTTTTAATGTAGTCATTAATAAGGAGCATGTTTTCAGCTCTATATGGAGGTAGAATATGAACATTTCTACCTTGATTCAAAGCGTCTGATAAATAGTCAGCTAAAGCAGAGGTTGGCTTCAGGGAGACAATACCAGACTTTTCAGCTAATGATTCCAAGGTTGGCAAGGCACCAAGCCAAACAATCATATCAAGGGTGAAATTATCTCCAAAAAGGATAGTTTCCCCTGTATTTGTATCGAGAACAACGGACAAATCGGGCCTATCTATCCCGATATAATATAGAAAATTACTATCCTGCCTGAAGTGGTAAGTATTATCAGGATAATTCATAGGACTTTCTCTATTTCCAGGTAAGAAAATAAGTCCTTCTTTTACATTCTTCAAAAGAATTTTTCGTCTTTGAATATAAATATCTGTTGGAATAATAGCGCTCATTAGGTAAAATATTTAACACAAATTAACTAATTTTTGGGTTTAAACATATATACCATTCCACATTCTGCGTAATTATATAAATTATCCTC
>JBILDL010000171.1:0-5574 GCA_044352635.1 Saprospiraceae bacterium
AAAGGGCACTTTATCTACATTTTCAAGGAAAATATTAGCATTTCTGATACCCAGCATAACCCTTCCCAAAGAAAATTCGTCTTGATTATTAGCATTCCAGGTTCCTGCATTAAATTGATTTGAGCGTCCACCTGACCCAAATTGATCCCCCTCATCACTTGCTCCGAGAAGTAAGCCATCTACTGTTCCTGCATCAGAAAGACCCGAACCTCCATCCCCTGTAATGAATCCATTCACTACGCTGGTAGCATAGACATTCCAAAGAGCTCTCATTGCATTATCAGGATTATTAAAAACGGAATCAACCGTTATAATACTTCCTTCAGGCTGTTCAAGATAATCTTTACAAGCGTATTGACTTGAAACAAAAAGAGCTAACATCAAAAAAATAAAAAAGGACTCCGATTTTTTCATCGTGTTCATATTAACTTTAAAATTGTAAATTAAAACCTGCGTTAAAAATGCGGGTCATTGGATAAACTGCCCCATTTGAGTTTGCAATTTCCGGGTCAAAAAAGGGCATCTTTGTCCAGGTGTACAAATTCTGACCATTTATATACATGCGGAAAGATTTAACACCTAACTTATTAAGTGGAGATTTCCCAATAGTATAAGCGAGCTCGACATTTTTTAAACGTAAATAGGAAGCATCTTGCATCCAAAAGGAAGAAGTCCTATAATTATGTTTGGTTGCCTCCGGACTAGCCGTTAATCGCGGCATGGAAATAGTCTCCCCTTTTAAATATCTTTCCTCGGTCCAACGTTCCGTTGCATTCTCAAAGGCTGTTTTTGTTCCGGCAATGAAAGGCCATACCGCTTCCCCGGTTAGATAAGCGGAAACATTTTCAGCACCTTGTAAAAAGATAGTCAATTCAAATCCTTTCCATTGGATGCCAGTGGTAAGACCATAAATAATTTCTGGAATATTTGGATTCCCAATATTAACCCGATCGTTATCATCAATTCTTCCATCTTCATTCACATCGACATATCTGATATCCCCTGGTTTCAATCCAGCACCCTCCCAAACTGATTTAGGTCTGGATGGATCTGCAATTTCCTCTGCGGTGTTAAAAAGTCCATTAGCTAAAAGGCCTTTTAATTGACCAATTCGAGAACCTGTTGCCGCGAGTCCCGGAAAGGGCTGCGGTGTTTCGTCCATGTAAACAATTTTATTTCTTGCAAAGGTGTAATTTCCATTTATGGAATAGGTGACAGTCTTTCCAGCCGTTGCGCGATAACCCATTTCTACTTCAAAACCCTTATTTTCAGCTACACCTATATTATAGGGTGAAATTAAATTTCCAGCGCCAAAAGTAATGGGTACATTCAGATTCCATAAAATATTATTCCTTTCTTCCTTAAAATAATCTACACTTACCGAAATAAGGTCATTAATTATTCTGAAATCAGTTCCTATATTTAGCTTTTTCGCCTGTTCCCAGGTAACATTTGGATTACCAATAGTTCCCTCTCTATATCCAGGTAATGGGGTGTTTGCCAAACCTAAAAAGTAATTCCCCCCGGATACAAAGGATGATGGAGTAAAAAGGAACCTGTTTCCGCCAATCTTGTCATTACCAACGATGCCATAAGATCCCCTAAATTTTAAATAGGATATGCTTTTTGTTTTTGGAAAAAATGGTTCACTTGAAACGATGTACCCCGTAGAAAAGGACGGGAAAAAGCCAAATTGCTTTCCTTTTGCAAAATTTTCCGAGCCGTTATACCCAACATTGACATCAAAAAAATACTTTGTTTTAAATTGATATGTTGCCCTACTTACCACACCTAAATAATTAAATGGCAGTTGATTACCCCCATCATAATAACGTTCTGCAGTTCCCAGTACTAAAGCAGTAATGCCATGATCATTGAAGTTTTTGTTGTACTCTATTGCTGCTTCGGCATATTCTTTCCTGTTTTTTACAAAACTTTCCCCATTAAAAATCACCGGCCCCTCAAACTGATTCACCACTGCTATTGGGTTTATACTGTCCTGAAAAGATTTTGCCGTTGGGTTTCGCCTAAGGTCATACATGGGAATTTGCTTCGTTCTGCGATTTGTCTGCAGATAGTAACTATCATAAGCGACCATACCTCTTATCGATAATCCCTTGACAAGGTTATCTAGTTTATATCTACCCCCTATATTTATATTAAGCCGGCTACCAAAATTTGTATTATACCCGTTAAACAACATTTGATATAATGGAGTATTCGAAATTTGAAAAGCGGTCAAACCTTCCACATTTCGTATCATTTTATTGTCAAATATCACTGGAGACATGATGGGGTTTGCCGAAAGAATCGTAGAAAAAATATCCCTTGTTGCGCTATTTGCATAATTTGCATCTTGAATTTCTGATGAAGCCTTGATAAATAATGATAGATTCTTCGATAAATTAAAGTCGAAATTAGTTCTTATGTTATATCTTTTATAATTCGGATTTGCACTAAATTCTTTAAATAAATCACCCACTTTATAGGCTCCATCCTGATTTAAAAATCCGAGCGAAACAAAATATCTTGCATTTTGCATACCGCCACTAACATTCAAGTTATACTGCTGTTGAGGAGAACGCTCCTTTAGCATGTAGTCGAACCAATTAATATTTGGGTGAAAGTAAGGGTCATCTCCAATTTTGAACCGCTCAATATCCCAGTCGCTAAATTTTCGTGCATTCACATTGTTCAGATCATTCGCCTCTGCTTCATTTCTCAATTGAGCATAACCTACAGCATCCAGTAGTTTCGGCAATCTTATAGGATTTTGGACACCTAAATTACTTGAAAATGTAAATTGAGGTTTTCCCTGTTCCCCTGTTTTTGTGGTAATAATGATGACACCATTAGCACCTCTGACCCCAAAAACTGCCG
The DNA here is from genome assembly GCA_044352635.1 of Saprospiraceae bacterium. GTDB lineage: Bacteria > Bacteroidota > Bacteroidia > Chitinophagales > Saprospiraceae > BJGN01. The sequence continues at coordinate 2,881 of JBILDL010000171.1, forward strand.
TAGCAGAAGCATCTTTCAAAACATTTAAACTTTCGATGGTATATGGATCGATTCCCGCCAGACTCCTTTCAACGCCATCCACTAAAACTAATGGTCCGGCACTGGTTCCTCCGGCAAAAGTGGCAATTCCTCTTATAAATATATCTCCAATATCTCTGCCAGGTTCACCAGTTCTTTGAACTGAAATAATCCCTGCCGTTCTACCTCCCAAAGCGTTGGCTACGCTTGAAACAGGAGCTTTTAACAAATCATTGGGTTTAATGCTGGACACTGCACCTGTTAAACTAACTTTTTTTTGAGTGCCATACCCAACAACTACAACTTCTTCTAATGAAGCTCCTTCTTTAAGCACAATGTTTATAATGGTATTTAAACCTATTAGACTTGTCTTGTTTTCATACCCGACGTAACTGAATAGTAAAACCCCTTTTATTTCTTCTTCTGTAATTTCCAGTGAATAACCCCCATCCACATCGGTAGTTGTTCCTTTGGTAGTACCTTGAAGCAGGACACTTGCACCTATTAGCGGCTCGTTTTGCTCATTTGTAACTTTACCACTTATGATAATATTTTTAGTTAGGACAAGATTTGATTTTACCAGTGTTTGCGTAGCATAGTCTTCATTCCCCGAGGTTAAAATAACTTGTCGCGTTCCAACTAATTCAAAGTTTACATTTTTCTTTTTAAATAGGTTGGTTAGAACCTCTGATAGTTCATTTTCTTTAATACTTATTGATATCCTTTCATTGATATTAATTTTCCTCGAATTATAGGAAAATTTTACGTCCATCCATTCTTCAATTTCCTGAAGAACCTCTTTTATGGTTACATCCTCTAATGAAAGTGATATTTTTTGATTTAAAATACCTTGAGCATGGCTATCGTTTGCAGCAGAAATACTTACAAAAATGATAGAAAATATAAATTGAACAAATGTTTTTTTCATAACATTTATTAAAATTTTAGGAGATTCCCCTTTGTTTTTCATAAAAAAATCCAGTTTAAAGTTCAATGTCACAGACATAAAATCATATTTAACGGCACCCTCTTCCTGAAATAATAATTTTGGCATCAATCTGTCGATAACTGGCACCTATAGTTTTACAAATAATAGTAAGCTTATCAAATAATGATTCGTCTGTTAAAGAAGTAGTAATAAAACAGTGTCGAAACATTTCCTCATCAAATAATATATCAATTCCGTAGGCCTCGTTCAATGATTTGAAAACTTGGGCAACAGGCATATCTTCAAATTTTAAATTTCTAAATCTGAGTTCATTTGTCAAAATAATAGGTGTTTGCTGAACTGATTTTTCGAAACGGTTTATTTCTTGTTTGAAGGTAACCTCTTGATTGGGTGTAAGCACAATAGCAGATTTTTCAACATCCTCTTTATTTGTTAAACCCTCTGTAAAAACGGCCACTTTGCCCGTTTTAACCATAACTTTTACATTTTTACTGAAAGCATCAATCTTAAAACTTGTACCAATTACTTTAGTAACAACCCCGTTAGAATGGACTAAAAAAGGTTTCGACGGATTTTTAGCAACATTAAAAAAAGCGGATCCAACCAAGTATATTTCTCTGGTTTCACCGCTGAAATTTTTTGGAAATATTAGTTGACTTCCTTTCTCCAGGCGCACCTTACTTCCATCTTTTAATAGAATAGTTATTGCCTTTTTATCGGCCTGAATCCTTTCGCTTAGAAATTTAAAACCGACAGGAATATCATTTTCCAATGGCAATGGCTCCTTGCTATTACTTAAAATTTCACTTGATGTAACGTCATCTGAAAGGCGGTAAACAGTTAATGCAATAATGGCCAAAATCACAGTATATGATAACTTCAACGCATGAATTCTTAGTAAATCGAAAAAATCGTATTCAACCTTTTTTAAATTTCTTACTTCTATTTGTCGAAAAATTTTATCGACGGCGTTTTCTATTTCTACATCATTTAATAAAACTTGTTCTTCCTGTACTTTCATTAAAAGCATTCTGGCCTCCTCTACGGTTGCCGACATATCATTATTTTCAAGCATCCAGTATTGCCAAAACGAACTTGCTTTAGCGTCTTTCTCTAATACCCACTTCCGGAATAGTGGATCTGACATAAAATCAGTAACCGTAAAATTGCTATAATCCTTAGTGAAATCCATTTCCAGTTTTTTGGATAAATTACATCTTAAGAGACCGTTTCTCCTTTTTGATAACCATTGTTTCTAATAAAATTTTAAAAAAAGAGGAGATTAAATGTTATTTTAGCTATATCAACCCCATTTTTAGTACGTTTTACCTAATAATCCCTGAATTATGAAAAGAAGAGATTTCCTCCTTACTACCTCCGCTGTCGGTGCCTCTGCCTTTTTTTCATCCCTCCCTCTTTTGGGTGCGACAAGGACTGAAAAACAGAAATTGGGTGTTGCTTTAGTTGGTTTGGGGTATTATAGCACCGATTTATTGGCTCCCGCACTTCAATTAACTGAAAAATGCTACCTCGCTGGCATTGTAACCGGAACACCATCAAAAGCTGAAAGCTGGAAACTAAAATATAATATACCTGAAAAAAACATCTATAACTATCAGAATTTTGATGACATAGCCAATAATCCGGACATAGATGTAGTGTATGTTGTCTTACCTCCTTCCATGCACAAAGAATTTTCAGTTCGCGCTGCTAATGCAGGAAAACAG
>JBILDL010000172.1:0-5558 GCA_044352635.1 Saprospiraceae bacterium
TTTGAGCCTTTTCCCCAACATTCCAGCCATTACTCATATTAACATAATTATTGTATCCAATCGGAAGGATTAAGTCTCTGCTTTTCCTTCCATAATTCAAAATGAATCTCAGGTTTTTCATCACCTAAAGACCCAATAGATTGATTAACCGACAGCACATCCCCTCTTTTAACGCTAATCGTCTCCATATTGGCATACACGGTATAAAAATTATCGTGTTGAACAATCACTGTATATTGATACCCAGGAACTACTTGTGTACCGACCACTTTTCCCGGAAAAACAACTTTGACTGATGCTTTTGGGGAAGTTAGTATATCAATCCCATTATTCACCGTTTTCACATCTTTAAAATCAGGGTGCTGTTGCGTACCAAAATTTTTGACTACCTGTCCGTTCTCGACGGGCCAGGGAAGACTTCCTTTTGCCTGTTGAAAATTCGATGCGGTTGAGGCAGGCATTGATTTTTTTTCTGATTTTGGTGCTACAGCATTTCTCTTAGCCATCGCATCGATTTCTGTACGAATGACCCTTTCTATGGAATTATCCAATTTAAGTCTTTGCCTCAACTGATCTTCCAGAGAGGTGGCTAATTTCTGTTCATTATCCTTTAGCGTGGTCAATACTTTATTTTTGACCTTCATTTCCTGCCCTAGTTTTATCTCCTGTCCCTTTATGGCCAGTAAAATAGATTCTTTTTCTGCCAATGAGGAGGTAAGCTGAACCGTTTTCTTTTTCAAAGTTGTTTGCGTCGCATGTATTAACGAAACCTGCCTTCGCCGATAACTCTCGTATTGTTTTACCAGAACAAAGCGTTTATAAAATTGATTTAAATTTTCAGCTGAAAATAAAAAAGCATCCATATTCCTATTCAGCTTATTTCTCAATGCAGCCCTCACCATTTGCTTGTATTCGATCTGTAAGCGGTCAATATCTAATTGAAGGGATGCCAGAACGTCTCTTGTCCGATAAATCCGCGACTCCGTGTAAATAATTTCACTTTTAAGATTATTTACCAACTGTTGCCTGTTTAAGACCTGCGTTTGGAGATTGAGATAGTGTTGTAGAGATTTTTCCTTATCCTCTCTGGTTTGTTGAAGTTCCCTGGTTGTTTGTTCAATATTTTTCAACAAATCCTTTCTACGCTCCTCTAATTCCTTTCTCGATTGACTATAGGCAGGAACGATTATGGCGAATAAAAAAATAAAATTAATGGCTACCAGAATACCTTTGCGGGACATCGAAGCGAAGGCTGACAGGCAAATTGAATTGAACCTGGTTAAATGATAGAACGACATGTAGGTTTCCAGTTTCGGCACTTTGTATATTCAAATCACGAAAATAAGCAAATTGTTGTTTGCTTTCTAATTCTTTATAATCTCCAAACTTCATTTTAAAGTATTTGTTGCTTGCAGGCTGGCCCCAATCAATAGCAGAAATCCTTTTATTATTAAAATCCCACCCTAGAGACAAGATACCATTATCCATTGATTTTTGCAACTGCCACTCAAATGATTCTTTATTAGTCACCGAAAAATCAGATATATCGTCTAAAGGCGCATTTCCAAATAAGAGTGCCTGAAGATGTAAAAAATCACCAGGCAGCTGATATTTTTCCTTTATAAAAGAGATAGCATGAGCTTCAAACACATTATTGAGCCTGTCTAAGTAAAAAAAAGAATCTTTTAAAATCAGCGCTCTTCCCACTTCAAACCCTAATTTTCGCACGGAAACCCAAATGGCACTATCCTTGCGTACCCGAATAATGCCTTGCCCGCTCACATTTGAACCTTCCGATGCCATTTGAAGCTGACATTTTCCCTCCATCCACTCTGGGGCGAATACCGCTTTTTTAAGAAATAAAGAAGGGTTATCATCTTCAACTAAACCTCCTTTTTTACTTATTTTAGGAGAGCAGGAAAGAAAGGCAAAAAGAAGAAAAGAAGAAAAAACTAATTTGTACATCTTACTAAAACTTACTCAATTTTAAGGACAAACTTTTTCCTGTGTTGCCCAATTCCAGTGATTTTTTGTAAGCATTTTCTGCCTTTAACTTATCATTTGCAGAAAGAAATGCATCTCCCCAATGTTCAAAAAACAGAGGTGTTCCCCATTTTGCGCCCTCATTAAATAGCTTTAATGCCATATCAGGTTGATTTGCCTTAAATGCAGCAAACGCTTTGGCATGCATGACAAGCGCCTCATTATAACTGTCATCTGGACCATTATTTGTCAAAGGATAGGGCGATTCCCCCTCTGATAAAATTTGCAGCGCCCAGAGATAAGACTTTTTATCTTTCCCTTTTAAAGATAGGAAAATATCATTTACAGCTACTTTTTCACCTTGTTGCGATAGGGAGAGTGCTTTTAAAGCCATTAAATGGTTCGTAAGCTGCTCGTCTTTGGAACTTTGAAGAAAAGCCTCTTCCATCAATGGTAAGGCTTCTTCTGTTTTACCTTGAAATAAATAACCGTATACTGCATAGAAAGGAATCTTCGGGTTATTAGGGAAAATATCCCAGGCAAACAAAGCTTCCTTAGTTAAGGAAACAGATTGACCGGTAGTCCAAAGTAAATGCAAATAATTTTCCCAAATGTAGAAAATAGATTCTTCCTTTTTTAGCGCTGCTTTATACTTCATCACAGCTGTATCAACTACCCCCATGATACGATAAATTTCAGCTTGGAGTGCCAAAGGAGCGGCATCAGAAGGATGTGCAGCTTCCATTGATGCACAAAGTACTAGTAATTGTTCCTTTAAAGAAAACTCTTTAGAAATAACCAGTTTGTCAATCTCAGGCATCAATCGAGCCCTTTTCTTTTCGGTATCAATCTGATTATCAGAAAAAAATGAATTTAACGATAAAAGTGAAGTAGCTCCAGAATTATTTTCAAGTTGATTCAGCTCGAATTTTGCGCGGGAGGCATCAGGCTGTAAGGCCAATAATTGCTTTAAAATTTTTGATGCCCCCTCCGGATCATTATTCTTGATAAAATAATCAGAAGCCAGATAAAAATGATTCTCTTCCGAGGGAAACAAACTAATCAGGTTAATCAGCTCCTTTTTTGCTTTTGGAATATTGCCCGATAGATGAAGTAGCTCTTTTCGTTGAATGATAGACTTAGGAGAAATACCCCAGGCAGCTTCTAATAAATCTAACACTTTAAATGCTGCATTCCAGTCATTTGCTTTTTGATGACAAACGATCAACGACTGATAAAATTCGATTCCCCTAGGGTCTAGCGTGATACATTTTTGTAGAACAGGAATAGCCAGATTAAATTGACTATTCTTCATATAAAGATCGGCTAGTTTCTGTTGGAACCAACGATTATCAGGTGATTTTTTAGTAGCAGAAAGAGCGTAAGAAATCGCTTTATCCCATTGAGAACTATCCTGATAAATCAATGCCAGATAATAATCTGCCAAATCATTTGACGGATAATCCTTCAACAATTTCTGATAAATTGCCACAGCTTTGTCTGTATTGCGTAAAAAACTTTCTTTTGCGCCTTCAATCAAAGCTGCTTCTACCAATAAATCATTTGCAGAAACCTGCACTGGTTGCCCCACTACTGCGAGCCTAAATGACAAAAAAGAAAGACAAAACCAGATAATTTTCATGAAAAAATTTAATGATTATTAATCAATAACGGTAATTTTTAGCATGTTTGTACGGTGTTTTCTCATCAAAGGCATGGTACCTGTATTCACTACTACATCCCCTTTTTGAACAATATCTTTTGCCTTCAGCAAATCTACTACATCCTGAATGGTGTCATCAGTAGTAGCAAAACGATCATAATAAAAACATTCGACACCCCACACGAGACTAAGCGTGGCCAGCATGTGAACTTTATCACAGAAAATATATGTTTTGATATTGATATTGGGTCTGAAACTTGACACCTTGAAAGCAGTATAACCTGAGCTGGTCATACCGATAATAGCCTTAGCTTTAATGCTTTCAGCGGTATGAACTGCCTGTTGACATACAACATCAGAGAGGAAAGTGCGTGAATTATCCGAAGGGACTGGTCTTTTATCTCCAATTTCGAACACCTTTTCTGCTTCTTGAATAATTCTAACCATGGCTTCAACCACTTTAATGGGATGTCTTCCAACGGAGGTCTCTGCACTCAACATAACGGCATCAGCACCATCAAATACAGCATTAGCCACATCAGTTGCCTCAGCGCGTGTTGGTGAAGGATTAGTAATCATAGAATCCATCATCTGGGTAGCCACAATAACGGGTCTGGATCTACGAATACACTTTTGGATAATTGTTTTTTGAACAACAGGCACTTGCTCGATAGGAATTTCGATACCAAGATCTCCACGAGCCACCATAATAGCATTAGAAGCCTTAATAATTTTATCAATTTTTTCAACCGCCTCAGGTTTCTCAATTTTAGAGATAATCTTAGCTGGGTGATTTTTAGCGTCGATTCTAGCTCTTAATTCCTTAACATCTTTAGCTGACCGAACGAAAGAAAGGGCGATCCAATTGACTGGCTGGGTAAGAATAAATTCTAAATCGATAAGATCCTTTTCTGGTAAAGAAGGCAGAGAAATTTTTGTATTAGGAAGATTCACCCCTTTATTTGAAGACAAAACACCACCGAATAGCGTAACTAATCTAACCGTATCTTTAAAATTTGTTTCTATCACTTCGAAAACCAGTTTACCGTCATCTACGAGCACTTTTTCTCCTACCTTAACGTCGGAGGCAAAATCCTGATAGCTCATGTAAATAGCCTCTTTGGTACCAATACAAGGTTTATTAATCAGCGTAATAATATCTCCTTCTGCCAGTTCCAATGCATTATTTTCAATTTGACCCACCCTGAGTTTGGGTCCCTGAAGGTCGGCGAGAATACCTATATGATAGCCAAACTTTTCATTTAACTCCGTAATACGCTGTATCACTTCAAGATGCTCATTGTGTCGACTATGAGAAAAATTGAGTCGAAAAATATTCACTCCGGCATCAGCTAGGGCGCGAAGATTCTCAATGGAGCTACAAGCAGGACCAACGGTAGCTACTATCTTTGTGTTTTTGTTTACTTTGTTATGCATCTTTTTGGGTATATCACATTTAACATTCTAATAAATGTAAGGGCGAAATAAGCAATAATATTGCAAAAAGGGGTTAAAATATCTGAAAAAATGAAAGAAAGAACGTATAAAAGCAAAAAAATAATAAAAAACTTTGATTTTAAAGGTAGTTCTGCTTTACTTTGCACCTTATTTTAATAAACCACTAATAATTTCCCTATGTCTAGCATTGCAGAAAGAGTAAGCAAGATTATCGTTAAAAATTTGGGAGTTGACGAAGCAGATGTAAATCCTGGTGCAAGTTTCACTGGTGATTTAGGAGCCGATTCTTTAGATACGGTTGAGCTAATAATGGCTTTTGAAAAAGAATTCGAAGTCTCTATTCCAGATGAGCAAGCGGAAAAGATTCAAACTGTTGGCGACGCCGTTAAATATCTAGAAGATCAGTTAGCTGCAAAGTAATTCTTGTGTAACTAAAGTGCAAACCACAAGTCTG
>JBILDL010000173.1:0-5551 GCA_044352635.1 Saprospiraceae bacterium
GGTAAAACTACGTCTATTGGTAAGTTGGCCTTCCAGTTTAAAGAGGCAGGTTTCAATGTGGTCTTAGGTGCTGCTGATACTTTTAGAGCTGCTGCTGTCGATCAACTGAAAATATGGTCAGAAAGGGTCTCTTGTCATTTTTATGGAAAAGGTATGAATGCTGATCCCGCCGCCGTCGCTTACGAAACTGTCCAATATGCCATAGAAAATAATTGTGATATTGCTATTATTGACACCGCAGGCAGATTACACACGAAGGTCAATCTGATGAACGAACTTTCTAAAATAAAACGGTCTGTAACTAAAAAGTTAGCCACTGCTCCCAATGAGGTTATTCTAGTTCTTGATGCTACTACCGGGCAAAATGCTTTTGAACAAGCTAAGCATTTTACAGAAGCAACCGATGTTTCCGGTCTCATTCTAACTAAACTCGATGGCACAGCAAAAGGGGGGGTAGCTATAGGTATTTCTGACCAATTTAAAATACCCATCCGATTTATTGGCGTGGGTGAAGGAATGCACCAACTACAAGTTTTTAGAAAACGGGATTATGTCGATGCTATTTTTGATAAATAGGCTTTCGTGTCTTTACTGGCTTTGCTACTTCTTTTGGAAATAAATGCCTGTCAGTTATTGGGTTGTCTTTTGTTTCTGGGTTAAATAACAAGGAAACTATCCAATATCTTTCCTCTCTGTATATAAGTTGAATACTATTAATACCGCGCTGTAATACTCTTTCGTTGGTTGCATCTTTCGTTTCATACGCGCTAAAAATATGTACCATGTCTCCGTATTCTTCGACAATCCTTCCAATTTCTTGCTCGTTAAGACGTTGTTTCTGAAAACTTGCCTCCGCGCCTCTTATATAATCTTCTACCGTAAGCGAAATAAATCTTTCTTCACCTCGTTGGTCTTTCCCCAGAGCATTAATCCTGGCCTCAGAACGAAAAAGTTTTCTGAATACGTCCCAGTTTCTACTTTCAGCTGACTCACTGGAAATAACCTGGTACATCCTTGAAATTAAATTATCTATTGTGCTGAAGGGTCCCGCCTCCGCTTGTTTTTGCCCGTTATTTCCTTGATACAATAAAATAGCCATATAATAATTCAGAATCTCTGCCGTAATTTAGTATAAAATAATTAATTAAACTCTATTTTTGAATGAAGATTAGATATTTGGAAAATATTTCCTTGATAAATCATTTTACCTTTGAGTAAACCAAACAAAACCTTCTTTCTTGCAAAATTCAGTTATTATGTAACCAGCTTCCGTCTATTTTGTTGGCGTTTATTCGCTGGTTATAAAAATAAAATGATTTATGGTACTACCTTTAGAGGGTACGCGTCACAAGATAAGCTTTTTATTCAAGGAAGAATTTCAAGATACAGGCATATAAAAAATAATCCGGAAGCCTCTCCTTTGGAGCATCTATTTGATACTGTAAAGAGAATTTTTAATACAAGAATTCCCGATATTCCTTGTGAAATCTCTGTGTTGAACCACACTTTTTTAACTACCTCAAATTCTGCGGGTTATTTTACCCTGGAAATAAATTGGCCCTCGACATTTTATCCTTCCTGCTCCTGTTGGTTGAATGTGGCGGTTGAGATCAAACCGCCGAGTGATTTTTATATTGAACAATCGACGCTGACCGGGGAAATTTTGTTCATTTCAAATAAGCAAAAATTTATTGTCATCAGTGATATCGATGATACTTTGTTGCTTACCGGCGTAAAGTCACTGTTTTATTGGAAAGTCCTGTATAATACATTTTTAAAAAATCTGGAACAGCGAAGAGGGATTCCCGGAGCTCCTGCCTTTTTTCAACGTCTCACTCAATTGAAAGAACACCATGATTGGCAGACCTTTGTATTCTATATTTCCAGTACGCCTCGTACGCTTTATGATTTTGTACTTACCTGGTTAGATAGGTGCCATTTTCCTAAAGGTCCTATTTTGCTAAAAGATTTTGGTCTCTCAACACTCGATAAGGGCGCTTCCCAAAGATTTAAATCTAAAATGGCCTGGATTAAACACGTAATGTCTTTTTTTCCTACCATTCCTTTTGTTCTCGTAGGAGATAGTGGGGAAAAGGACTTTTTTTTATACCAAAAACTGGCAAAAGAATATCCTGATATGGTGAAAGCTATTCTTATCAGAGATATACCATTTCTTAGAAGCAAGGATAAACTGGTAAAGGCTATGGATGATTTTAAAAATGATGTGCCGCTTTGTCTGTTTAAAGATTATAAAGAAGCCCGTATTTGGGTTCAAAAAAATATCCCTGAGTTAATGGACATGAATGAGGTATAATGAATAGAATTCGAATATATAAATGACCCAATAAACAGGCCATTCATATATTTTAATCTTTGATTTAATTCAATGTATAACGAATACCTAAACCACCAAAGCGAGTACCTAAACCTGACGTGAAGCCATTAATAAAAAAAGTAGGTGTCCAGTCTATGGTAATATTTATGGGGCTCTTTTTGAACGTGTAATCTAATCCTACATAGCCTTGAAGCCCCAATGAGGAGGATGAGGATAAAGTATTTATCTGGTCAAAACGCCAAAAATAGACGGAGAGTCCGGCGCCGTAATACCAGTTTAGGCCATCTAAAACATCCAATGGTTTATGCTTTAAGCCAGCAGCACTTAAGGCAATCCAGGAATATCCGGAAAAGGCTCTTAATCCCAAGTTACCTTCCAGTGCAATGGATTCATTGATAAAATATTTTCCCGATAAAGTAAGTGGATATCCAATTCTCGCACCAACGGCTGTCTTGTAATTTTGTGCCAACGAGTTTGTTGCAGATAGTATGCTAAATCCAACAACTAAAATAAAAAGGCTACCTGTTTTCATAGATAATTTGTTTATATGGTAAAATTATAGGGTAAGGATAATCTTCCCTTGTGATGTATTACTCTCCATTAGATTATGTGCAGCTATAACTTCCTCCCACGGAAAAATATCGCCAATGACAGGAAACAATTGGGCCTCTGCAAAATCTTTCCAGGTATGATTCACCAAATCTTCAATTAACTGGGATTTATAGGTTAGGTCTCTGTTTCTTAAAGTACTACCTTTAATAGTCCATCTTTTTTGTAACAACGTTTGAAGGGGAATAGTTTGTGGTGAAGCGCCTCCTAAAAATCCTAATAAAACAAATACGCCATCGGATCCTAAACAAGCCAGATTTTGTTCCCAATGGGAAGCGCCAATAAAATCTATAATGATATCTACCCCATTTTTACCGACCATTTCTTCTACGCGCTGTGAAAAAGATTCTTTTTTATAATCAATGCAGGCCGAGGCGCCTAATTTTTTACATAACGCATGCTTTTCCGTGGAGGTAACCGCTATTACTTCTGCGCCAGCCTTTTTGATTAACTGAATGGCAGCGGTACCAACACCTGATGCTGCAGCATGAAGTAAAACCCGTTGCCCATTTTTTATATTAGCATGCCAGTGAAGTGCTTGCCAGGCTGTCAAAAAAGCTTCCGGTATGGCGGCTGCCTCTGCAAAAGTTAATCCTTTAGGAATGGGCATAGCATGTTGTTCGTGAATAACAGCGTATTCTGCATAGCCACCACCAGAAATGAGACCGCAAACACTATCACCAGGAACCCAACGTGTGACCTTCTCGCCGCACATAACAATTTCTCCCGCAATTTCTAATCCTAATATTTGACTTTCTTCTGCAGGGGGTGGATACTTTCCCCTTCTTTGTAAAATATCAGCTCTATTCAGCGCCGTAGCCTTTATTTTTACTACTACCTGATATTCACTTGCCTTAGGTTCACTGGCTTCAGTAAAATACAATCGATCCGCATCTCCAAACGAATGAAACGAGATAATTTTCACTTATTATTTCAAAACTTTAAGATGTGACCCATTCTTTCTTTTTTTACCCTCAAATAATCCCTGTTCTCTTCTTGAGGAACAATAACCAGTGGAACTCTTTCTACTAATTCAATGGAACTTTCATTAAATATTTCTATTTTATCTGGATTATTTGTCAGCAATCTAACCTTTTTTACCCCAATATCGCGTAATAATGATAGCGCAATGGTAAAATCTCTGGCATCAATGGATAATCCCAAATGTAGATTAGCCTCCACCGTATCTAATCCCAGATCTTGTAATTGATAGGCTTTTAATTTGTTGATAATACCAATGCCTCTTCCTTCCTGTCTTAAGTAGATAAGGATTCCATTTTCGTCTGATATTTTATCCATTGCCGATAAAAGCTGTTCCCCACAATCACACCGTTTTGAACTAAATAAATCTCCCGTGATGCACTCAGAGTGAATACGGATTAAAACGGGTTGGTTGAAATCAATGTTTTCATGAACCAAAGCGAGATGTGGCATCCATTCGTCAGGGTGACTGGCATAAGCCAACAAATTATAATTACCCCAAGGCGTGGGTATTAATGCTTCCGCCTGACGTATGATAGGTTTAATTTCTTGCATATTATAAGCTAATCATCCCACAAAGGTAATAAAACAAAGATTTGTCTGTCAGGTTTCATTTTACCTATATTTTTTCCATGGCCTGCGCTAAATCTGCTTTTATATCATCAATATGTTCTAAACCAACAGATATTCTAATAAGCCCATCGGTAATGCCAACCGCTTTTTTTTCATCAGAACTGAGCCTGGAATGGGTAGTTGAGGCAGGGTGTGTGAGTATTGTTCTTGTATCTCCTAAATTAGAGGAAAGAGAACAAAATTTTAATTCACTTAAAAGGGACATGGCTGCTTTTAGCCCCCCTTTTACTTCAAAACTTACTATACCGCCTCCCCATTTCATTTGTTTTTTTGCCAGTTCATATTGCGGATGAGAAGGTAAAAAAGGATAGATTACTTGATTTATTTCGCTTCTTTCTAATAAAAACTGAGCGATTAGATGTGCGTTTTGGCAATGTCTATCCATTCTAACAGCCAGTGTTTCTAAACTTTTACTTAGTATCCATGCATTAAAAGGAGGCATAGCCGGACCGGTATGCCGACAAAAAAAGCGTACTTTCTCTATCAATTCAGGATTACCAACCACTATACCACCCAATACGCGACCTTGCCCGTCCATCCATTTAGTGGCAGAATGAACGATCAGATCTGCTCCAAATTTCGCCGGATTTTGCAAATAAGGGGTGGCGAAACAATTATCTATATTGAAAAGGATATTATTTTTTTTACAAAAAGCACCAGCTGCTGTTAAATCTACCAGCGCTAATCCTGGATTAGAGGGAGATTCCAATAAAAACATACGCGTATTAGGTTGCACCTTTTCCTCCCAGTCCATTGGATTCGCCGGGTCTGTTAAGGTAAAAGTAATACCCCATTTTGACAATATTTGACCCAATATTTGTAAAGTAGAACCAAATAGTGCCCTGGAAGCCAGAATGTGGTCACCTTGAGAGACAAAAGGGGCAATACTGGCAAATACGGCCGACATGCCAGAGGCGGTAGCAAAACCATCTTCAACGCCTTCGAGCAAGCAAACTTTATGAATGAATTCATCGGTATTGGGATTGTTATACC
>JBILDL010000174.1:0-5550 GCA_044352635.1 Saprospiraceae bacterium
GATCTAAAATAAACACGTAATCTGCTGCGGTCAGATTAAGTCCCGTTCCACCTGCTTTTATAGAAATGAAAAAAGCTTGCACCGATGGGTTATTTTCAAATAATGTTATCTGTTTTTGTCTTTCGTCCGCTGTTAAAGAGCCTGTTAACCAGGCATAAGGGGTATTTGTCTGTTCAAAATAATCTTTGAAAATGCTTAAATGTTTAACAAAGGAACTAAAGAATAGCACCTTATGGCCACTCTTTTTCACCTCTTCCCATTTTGCACAAATATCCTGAAATTTGCCACTTTCTTTAGTATAATCTTCATAAACCAGAACAGGATGATTTACCAATTGCCTTAATTTAGTAAGTGTCTGGAGCAATTCCATTCTAAAGCGGGCATCATTGTCAGTGAAATTTTCAAGTAAATAATTTCTTGCCGCTGACTTTTCCTTTTCATATAATTTTTTCTGTTCGACAGACATTTCACTATAGAAAATCTGTGTTGTCAAAGGAGGTAAATCTTTTGCCACCTCCTCTTTCGTCCTTCTAAGTAAAAATGGACTTACCAGACTTCGTAATTTTGCCTTTTTATCTTCATCACCTATGCGTTCTATGGGTAAAATGAATTCTTTCTTGAAAAAATTAAAATTTCCAAGTAAATCTGGATTGATAAATTGCATCTGTGACCATAAGTCAGATAAGGAATTCTCAATAGGTGTTCCACTCAAAGATATCTTATGGTTAGCCTCCAGTTCATTTATATTAATAAAGGCAGCACTATCCTTATTCTTAATCTGTTGACTTTCATCTAATATGATATACTCGTAGGTCATTTGAGACAAAAGGGTAGCGTCCCTTATAACTGTTTGATAAGTGGTTAAAATGACATCATACCTTTTTAACAATCGGATATCCTTATGACGTTTATTCCCTGTGTGCTTATAGACAAATAAATTGGGAGCAAACCGGGAAAGTTCTTTTTCCCAGTTAAAAACCAAACTGGCAGGTAAAATGACCAGGGTATGTAAAGATTGAAGAAAACCGGCATCTTTTGCTGCGAATATGTCCAGTTGCCTCCCTATATTATTTTTTTCAAATTCCTTTCCCTCCTCAATTTTTCTCTCTTTAGCGTACAATAAAACAGCAATGGTTTGTAGTGTTTTTCCCAAACCCATGTCGTCTGCCAAGCAAGCACCCAAATTATTATGATATAGTTCTGCCAGCCATTTATAACCAGTAAGTTGATATGGCCGAAGTTCTGCTTTTAAAAATCGGGGAAGTTGAATTTCTAACGACTTAGTTAAAGAAGTTTCCGGCAAAGTAATTTCAGCCTCCTGTAATAATGTATATTGGCTTTTATTAATACGTAGTGACTGTTCGTCTGTCTTAGCAAATTGCGTAATATCTTTAAATTTATTCATCCATTCCAATGGAATCACAAAAACAGTACCGTCGGGTAAAGGATAAAGCCTTTCATCTTTTCTAATGTAAGGTGCGAGAAGTCTGAATGAAAAAGAATGTTTTCCTACGGTTACGGCGCCATCTATATCGAACCAATCGCCTGTTTGTTTAGTGTCCAGTGTAAGGGTAGGGATGTCCAACGAAAGGGGCATCCCAGATTCTATTATGTCGCCAATGATAAAACCCTGCTTTTCAAGAGATACCTTATGTTTGCTCAACCAATGAAGCATGGCGAAAATATCAACTTTATCCTCTGATATCTTACTTGTAAAAACGCCAGTTCCCTCAATAACATGTAATCCGGCAAGGTGAAGCAAATCTATAAATTCCTTTTCGGCCTTTGCATCACGGGTAATTTGCGTAATTGTTACCTCTTCTCCCTGAAAAGAGAGACCTGCTTTTTTATCCTTTTTATCATACCAATTAAATTCAGTCTGTTCATAAATCATTTTTACCTGTAACACTTTCCCTTCGCCAAATAAATGATCTGCCAGATCTAAACGGCAACCTGTTAATTTTCCAGATTGTAAGACCGCAAAGCCAGTAGCCTCAAAATCGAGTTGCGCTGCAATTTTTATAATAAATTTTTGGAAATAGGTTTTTACGGAACTTTTTGGAATTCGGACTTCATCTTTCTGTAAAAATGGCTTAACCATATTTCCATTGATTTGAGAAACCCTATACAAAACATAATCTACTAATAACCATGCTGGAGAATTTGAAATGGGCGTAACATCTTTATCCTTTATACGCCAAATTATACTATTATTTGATAATCTCAATTGATAGGAAACCCCAAAATCATCTCTATGAAAAGTCAGGTGAGGTTGTAAATAAGTGGTATCTAGTTTTACTATAAAATCTTTTACTAATACTCTCCGATCGATAGCCCAGGTTAGGAAAAAATTATTTTCAACTAAAATAGTTAGAAATTCATCCATCCTTCTTTGTACAAATTGAATGATTTTGGGTTGCACAGCCTCATCAGCCATTAAGGCTTCCAGGGATTTAACTTTCTTTTTTGGGGGAGAATATTTTTTTTCCAGCTTATCGGGTAATAAATCATTTATTATCTGGAAAAGTCGGTTTTGTGATTCATTAATAGGTAATTTGAAACTTACCACAGTTTCTGGGGTAGCTTTTTGTTTGATATGGGCTAAATTACCCAGTTTATCTTTGCTAACAACATAGGCGTTTGGCAAATACAAACCTGGCAAGACTTCGGCAATATTATAAACTATGTCAACATTTCCTTCCATTTCCCTCAATTCATTCAACATGCTGGTCGAGCTTAAATAATTTCGAAATTTTTTGTGTCATTACGTAGGCATGCCTTGGCACAGATTCATAAGATATACCCGCTAAATGTGGATTTAAAATGACATTTTCAGCCATTTTAAGGTACTGAAAAGGGGGGGGTAAGGAAGAAATATCGAGCGAATTAAATGATTGTTCTTCATATTCTATGACATCCAGTGCAGCCCCTTTGACCTTTCCTTCTTTCAAATGTTTAACTAATCCCTCCGTTTCTACAACGCCTCCCCGTGCCGTATTTATAAGGAATATTTCTTTTTTAAACTTCTTTAAATAGGCATAATTTATAAAATATTTGTTTGTCTCATTTAAGGGAATATGGATAGTTAAAATATCCGTTTCATTAAAAAATTCAGCTTCCTCAACTTGTTTAGTATATGAAGGAACGGTTATCTCATGAGAAATATCCCGTATCAATATATCCACCTCGAATCCGGCCAATCTTTGGGCGACTGCCCTGCCCATATTACCAAATCCCAGTATTCCCACTTTTTTACCTTTTAGTTCTATGGCTCTGTTGGCATTCCGGTCCCATATATTTTGACTAACTTCCCTATCTGCTTTTCCCAATTTATTTAGCATCATTAGCAGAAGACCGAGGGTATGTTCAGCCACGGTATCTTTGCTGGCTTCAGGTGTGGTAAAAATAGTTACCTTATTTTTTCTTGCACTTTCCTCGTCAATATGTTCAATACCAACACCCAATCTACCAATAAATAAGAGATGAGGTGCAGCCTCGAAAAAGGTAGCGTCAAGTGTCCAGCGACTTCTAAGGATCACACCTTGATATTTTGATAATTCCGATTTTAATGACGCGAAAGACGATTGAGTATCGAGTGTAACCGTAAATCCATGCTCAGTTAAAAAATGAGTTAGTAATGAATCGGCTTGATCCAGCATTAAAATATGGCCGGGTATATTTTTCATGAATAAATTAATTCCTGTAAATATTGGAAATGATTTCAATGACCTTATCAACTTCTGCTGAAGTATTCAGGTGGGAGAAGGAAAAACGAACGGAAACGTGTTGATTGTCAGGATAAATAGCTCTCAGAACGTGTGACCCGGTATCAGTTCCAGAGGAACAGGCACTTCCTCCACTTGTACTTATGCCTTCAATATCGAGATTAAATAATAGCATGGTTGCTTTTGGATTTGGTGGAAATCCAATGTTTAGTATTTTAGGATGGCTATTTTCGAGCCCCGGACCATTTATCTGAATCTCCGGAATGACATTTTTTAGACCATTAAATAATTGTAATTTCAATTTTTCCAGGTGAGCAAACCGCTCTGATTTTTCTGATATGGCAAGATCGAGTGCAAGAGCCATACCAATAATCCCTAACAAATTTTCTGTTCCACCCCGCATATTTCTCTCTTGGGAACCACCATGTTGAAAAGGGGGAATGGCATTTTCATTCCTTATATAGGCAAAGCCTATCCCTTTGGGACCGTTAAATTTATGTGCTGAACCTGCAATAAAATGTACAGGAATATTTTGTAAATCAATGTCATAAAATCCTACAGACTGGACCGTATCGCTATGAAACAAAGCGTCATATTTCTGGCAAATGGCTCCGACATTTTCCCAATCTAGAAGGGTGCCCGTTTCATTGTTGCTATGCATAAGGGATACGAGCACTTTTTTATTTTCTTCCTTAGCTAAATGTTCCTCGAGGGAGAGGATAGATGGATTTCCTTCTTTATCGAGAGGTAAATAAATTACCTTGATTTTTCCTTCTTTCTCTAAAACTTCAATGGTGTGAAGAACGGCATGATGCTCCGTTGCTGCCGTAATGATAGTTTGTACCCCTAATCCGTTGACAGCACCCTGAATAATCATATTATTCGATTCTGTAGCGCCGGAGGTAAAAAAGATTTCCCCGATAGAGCAGTTGAAATGATTCGCTATCGTCTTTCTGGCCTTTTCAATAAGTGCCCGGGAGGTCCTGCCTTCTGAATGAATAGACGAGGGATTTCCATAATTATTAAGCATGGTTTCATGCATCAAATGTATCACCTGAGGATGCAATGGTGTAGTGGCCGCATGATCTAAATAAATTCGTTGTTGCATTAAAAGGGAGTTTCTAAACAGTGTATAACAGGATCTTCCTTTTCGTTTGCTATAAACTGTTGATGAACAAATTCGTTTGTTTTTGGATGATAATTATAATCTTTAGACCACTCTTCCTTATGTAAAACTACCGCTTCAATAGCATCGAGAATAAAGTTAATTTCTTCATTTGTTTGCGTCGGGTGAATACTCATTCTTATCCAGCCGGGCTTCCCTGTCAAATCTCCTTTATTTATTTTATCTGTTATATTTTTTGAGTACTCATTTTCAACATGAAGTAAATAATGCCCATAAGTACCTGCACAGGAGCAACCTCCTCTTGTTTGGATACCAAATCGGTCATTTAACAGACGGACTCCGAGATTATAATGAAGATTTTCGATATAAAAAGAAATTACGCCAAGTCTGTGGGTATGTTGACCAGCTAGAATATGTAAACCATTAATACTTTCTAATCGAGGCATGATAATAGCTAAAAGCTCTTCTTCGCGTGCCAGGATTTTATCGACCCCCATTTGTTCTTTCAGTCGGATAGCTAGGGCAGCCCTTATGGTTTGTAAAAATGGAGGGGTTCCACCGTCTTCTCTGGCCTCAATTTCTTCAATATATTTATGTTCCCCCCACGGATTTGTCCAGTTGACTGTTCCTCCACCGGGATCATCAGGAATTTCATTTTTATAAAGAGAAGGATGAAAAACCAAAATGCCGGAAGAACCG
>JBILDL010000175.1:0-5528 GCA_044352635.1 Saprospiraceae bacterium
TTCACTGTAAATAAAAATGGTAAAGTTTCTTTCCAATGGGAAAAATTAACCTTTGACTTTACTGTTTCTTCTGCTAAATAATTAGGTTTATAACAGCTTAGAAAAAAATAAGCGCTTGACATTAATTGTTTTGCGCTTATTTTTTTTGAATATTATGGTTACATTAGCTTCCAAATTTGAAACTACTTATTACTTGTGATGAAAAACTTTACTCCTCGATTCTTTACCCTTATTTGTTTATTATCCTTTTTTGTTCAAGGTTGTCATAATAAGGAGGCTATCTTAAATAATCTTTCCCATAGATGGCTGTTAGATAAAGGTTTTAGAAATGAAAAGGAAACAGATTCTCTCGCTGGTTTATACTTTGATTTTAATAAATCAGGAGAGGTAACAACCAATTTGAATGGTCAGGACGAGAGACTGACGTTTAAACTAGATGGGGAAGATATTATAGAATTAGCAGGGACGGAAGGTGTATTTTTAAACATAATGGAACTATCAGAGACAAAACTTGTACTTCAAACTGATATTCAAGGTTATACGTTCAAGTTTGTGTTGCTAAAAGATAAATGATTTAATCTTCCAAAACTACCGGCTGGTTTTTTAATAAAATACTTTTGATTATTCTAGCTGCATGATCCCGGGTATTTTCAATAAATAGTTTACTCGTTTCCATGCCACCGCAGACTACCCCTGCAATATAAACTCCTTTCAAATTCGTCTCTAAGGTTGTTTCATCAAAAGTTGGCTTACAGTTTATTTGGTTTTCAAATGTCAGTCCCAAATGCGTCAGAAAATCAATGTTTGGTTGGTACCCTGTCAACGCAAGCACCCAATCATTGTCCAGGGAAATGGTTTCCTCGGACCTTTTTATCAGCATTTTACCTGGTAATATTTCAAGGACTTCACTATTGAAATATGCGGTGATACTGCCTTCCTTTATCCGGTTTTCTATATTGGGTTTTATCCAGTATTTAACTCTTGGACTTATTTCATTGCCTCTGATGACCATAGTCACTTCCCCTCCCTTTTGCCATATCTCCAACGCGGCGTCACAGGCAGAATTTGCAGCACCGATAATAACGACTTTTTGATGGATGTATCGGTGGGGATCATCGTAATAATGCCTTACCTTAGCTAGCTCCTCTCCGGGAATGTTCAGAAGGACAGGTTTGTCATAAAATCCGGTGGCAATTACTATGTTTTTACCATCAAATTCGCCTTTATTGGTTTTGACTTTATATCTAAAATTAAAGTCAGGATTATCATTTGGAAAGATATCCTGTACATCTTCATAAGTATGATAATTCAATTGAAAATGCTGAATCAACCTGCGGTAATATTCTAACGACTCTTGTCTTGTTGGTTTATCATTATGGGAAACAAATGGGATTTGACCTATTTCCAATAATCTGGAGGTGGAGAAAAAAGTCATATTAACGGGAAAATGAAATAATGAATTGGTAATGACGCCTTTTTCTAAAATAAGGGCTGATAAATTTGCCTTTCCAGCTTCTATCGCGCAATTAATTCCAGTAGGACCTCCCCCAATAATTATTATATCCCAAATCTTTTTCAACGCCATTAAATTTTTGTCAAATATAAAGATTTAGAAAAGAGAAAACGTCAATTTAAATATCTTTGCCTTCAAATAGTTTTCTAATGCACACCCTCGATGAACTTCAGTCACTTTACGCGACCTATTTAAATGAAAACAGCTACAAACAAGCACCCATTTCGCTGTATGAACCTGTAAATTATATTTTAAGCCTCGGTGGAAAACGGCTTAGACCTTTATTTTCACTTATGGCTTTTGAGTTATATGATAATAAAATTGACAAAGCCCTTTGTATCGCTCATGCGGTGGAGGTTTTTCATAATTTTACTTTGGTTCATGACGATATTATGGATCAGGCTGAAATGAGGAGGGGAAAGCTAACGGTTCATTCTAAATATGGAGTGAATACCGGTATTCTTTCGGGAGATGTGATGTTGATTCTTGCTTACGAATCATTGCTACGCTTTAAAGTTCCAAGCAGTATTCCCAGTCTGGTTCACATTTTCAACCAATTTGCAAGGGAAGTTTGTGAAGGTCAGGAAATGGATATGTTATTTGAATCATCGTCCGAAGTAACGCTTGCAGCGTATGAAAAAATGATTTCTCTGAAAACGGCTGTTCTAATTGCCGGTGCATTAAAAATGGGGGCCATTGCCGCAGGTGCCACAGAAAGTGATGCCTTAAAATTATACGATTTTGGTCTTAATATTGGCGTAGCTTTCCAAATTCAAGATGATTATTTAGATACTTTCGGTTTACAAGCTCAAGTTGGTAAGCAAATTGGAGGGGATATTATTCAGAACAAAAAAACCTTCCTTATTCTGAAAGCCTTTGAATTAGGAAACCGAGATCAGAAACAAGATTTATTGAATCTGTTTAATACTGAAAATATCCTCACTCCACAGGAAAAAGTAAAAAAGGTCACTGCTATTTTAACGGAATTGAATATTCCCGACGAAGCTAAACGCAGAAAACAATACTACTTTGAAAAGGGGATGAAGTCTTTAGAGGAAGTTCAGGTTATGACAGAAAAAAAGGAATTATTAAGAAAAGTAGCTTTCCAATTATTGGAACGAGAAAATTAAGGGTTAAAAAGGCTTATTTCTGAACTTTTTTTAGCCATTCAAAGGTCGACGAATCTGTAAAATAAACAGAATACCAACCTTGTTTTTCGTGTGGAGGATCCCCAATATAATCATCCCCCGCTTGCCAAAAAGTTTCGGGCTGTCGAGGTCTACCTTCTCCGCCAATAGCCCAGAAATTCATTCCGCGATAAGGTGAATTTGGGTTTCCTAAGGTTGTTTCATACAAGAATTGATAAAATTTATTTCTCATATTTACCTCTGCGCTGGCCTCATAACTTCCTCCATCTCTTGCCAAGCCAAATTCTTCCAGTACGATAGGTTTAAGCACAGACTTTGATACCTCGGCATTTTTTTCCAAATAGGCTATTGATTTTCGTCTGGTAGTCTCAAAAGATTCATCTGGATTTTTAGGTGCATACCAACCCCAGTTTTCTGGCCATAAATGCACCGTTAGGTAATTTATATTTTTTAAAGCGGCTGTTTTCTTATAGGTTGACCCGACTAAATTATCCAAAATACCTTCATTTCCAATACAAATAAGATGATTTTTATCTAAATGTCGAATGAGATTACTGGATTTTTTCACCCATTTTAAATACTTTTTATCGTGACCAAATTCTCTCGGCTCATTAGCTAATTGCCAGGACATGATGGTTGGATCATTTACATACGATACATTTGTGATGGTATTTTTTCTGGAAACTAATTTTTCAATCAGATCGTAGTATAATTTTGTCGCTTTAGGAAGGGTATAAAATCTTGCTGAAAACCGCATATACGCATCCCATCCATACTCTTCAGGATAAGGAATTTTTTCGCCGGTAAACCAGGAAACATATTGAGCCATTCCACCGGACCAGTAAAAGAAATTATTGAGGCATAAAACACCTTTCATGTTCCTTTTACCCATTTCAGCCAAGACGAAGTCTAGTCCCACTAACACATCTTCGTTCCAATCACCTACAAATTCCTGCAGGGTAGGGGTTATACGAAAAGGCTCCGTTTTAGGACCTTCACCGGAAGCCATTAGTCTTAAATTTAAAACGCCAGCCTCTTTTAAAAAATCCAGTTCTCTTTCTATTCGTTCTTTTCCTTTTTGATCCATCGCAACATATGCAGCATACCAATAGTTGGCTCCTATGTAGGTGTAAGCTTTGTCATTAAGAATAAAATCACCGTTTTGTGTTTGAACAAAGGAGGATTTATCAATGGATTGTGCCGACAAATCAGTCAGGAAAAGAACGAAAAGAAAAGAAATTAAACGCATAAACTAGTTTTTTAGAAAAACGATATTGAACTTAATTTCCAGAATATCATCGGTTTTAATCAACATAAAAGAAGGGCGTTCCACCTCAAACTCGGTCATAGAAACAGGAAAGCCACCACTTACATTAATTTCTTTATCTGTCAATTTATAGTCCGCTTCAAAAGTAATATCTTTTGCTTTTCCATGGAAATTTAGTTTTCCACTTATTTTTAATTTTCCTTCTTTTAACGGTTCGATAGCGGTGCTGCCAAAAGTTACTTTAGGATATTTAATGGCGTCCAGCACTTCCAATGCATGACCGTCTCTACTTGAATTAGCACTGTCGAAGTCAGCCACATTGGTGCTTACGGCCACTTTTCTAAATGTTTTTGTGTCGGCATCAAAAATGAGCAGACAATCTACCTTTTTGCTTGTTCCCGTCCAGGCATGTAAGGCATGATTGGCACTATAGGAAAGGAACGATTTTGACTTATCAGCTCGTAAAGTCTGATCTACCACTGTGGTAAAGGAGGAACTTATCATGAATCCTATGGCAAGGATTAAAAGAGAAATTATTTTCATGGTCTTATTTTTAAAATTTCATAACTAACATAGCCCCAAAAAAACTACCAAAAGCAGTAAAGGCAGTAGCTCGGTGAAGTGGCTTTATTTTGGGGTCTCCAGCACTATCAGCCAATAAATTGGTGGCAATCATAGCTGATAAGTGAATTACCGCCAATGTTTTATGCATTTTAATTCCATTTAAACCTTTTACTTGCCTATGTATAAGTGGCGGAGGGGTAAATAAACTGAGTCCGGCGGTGGTGAAATAGGTAATATTTACCGCAGTACCAAGTCCTTCGTGCAAGTCTTTAATCTTATAATCGCCATTGTATAACTTTGAGCCTACAATACCTTGAGCAACCATTCCAGCCAAGGTAGCAAAACCTAATACCTGGTGGGTGACCAACATGCCACGTCGTATTTTTAACTCCGTTTCTCGTCCATGATCCGTTAATGGAGCTACTTTTAGCGTTCGCATTAACCCTTTTTCTCCCCACAACATACGTTGGGTGAAAATCATGCGTTTTGGAATCAATTCAACGGGTTCCTCACTTCCTAATTGAAGTAATAAGTCCAGAGAATCAGTTTGTGCGCCCACATTAAGCGAAATGCTACAAGCTATTCCCAAGAAAATTAAATATTTTTTCATGTCTTTATTTTTTAATCCTTAACGGGAATGGTGGAACATTGGTTGCCTTTTAGGACATACAATTTTGAAAATTCAAATCTTTGTAATGAAATTAAGAAAAAGCTAACCAAACCAAGGAAAAAAGATTATATGGAGGTCTCGGATAAAGTTGATTGTAAAAAGATAACAGGTTAGGATATGCCTGCTAATCCTAAATGGATTTGACAGCCAGTGCCGCTGATTTTGTTTGAAAAGACTAAAAACTAAGGAAATTTTAGTTAGTTTACTTGCGATTAATTTTTCGGGATAGTATCTTTTCACTACTGTTTTTATACTGTTTTTATACTGTTTTTATACGTTTTCTATTGGATTTACATTGTATTTAGGATACCTACATTTTTATGTAGGTTAATTATCATACATTTAGATTTATATTTGTTTATTCAA
>JBILDL010000176.1:0-5520 GCA_044352635.1 Saprospiraceae bacterium
AGCGATAGGTACCTTAACCTACAAGGTTAAAGACATTGCTTTAGCCGATTACGGCAGAAAAGAAATAGAATTGGCGGAGGCTGAAATGCCAGGTTTGATGGCACTTCGTGAGAAATATGGCGAATCAAAACCACTAAAGGACGCCAGAATTGCTGGCTGTTTGCACATGACTATTCAAACAGCTGTTTTAATTGAAACTTTAGTTGCTTTAGGTGCTGAGGTTACCTGGTCTTCTTGTAATATTTTTTCTACACAAGATCATGCCGCCGCTGCAATTGCTGCAGCTGGCATTCCTGTGTATGCCTGGAAGGGTATGAACGAAGAAGAATATTGGTGGTGTGTTGAACAAACACTTAGGTCGTTCAAAGACGGCAAACACCTGAATATGATCCTGGATGATGGAGGTGATTTAACCAATATCGTATTAGATAAGTATCCTGAAATGGTTAAGGAGCTTAAAGGTATTTCAGAAGAAACAACTACGGGCGTTCATCGTCTATATGAAAGAGTAGCAAAAGGCACACTTCCTGTACCTGCTATTAACGTAAATGATTCCGTTACCAAATCGAAATTCGACAACAAATACGGTTGTAAAGAATCTTTGGTTGACGCTATTCGTAGGGCAACCGATATTATGATGGCAGGAAAAGTGGCTGTTGTGGCAGGTTATGGTGACGTAGGAAAAGGTTCTGCAGCCAGTTTATCAGGTGCAGGTTGCCGGGTCATTGTAACCGAAATAGATCCAATTTGTGCTTTACAAGCTGCTATGGACGGTTACGAAGTAACTACGATGGCTAAGGCTATTCCGCGCGCAGATATCGTGGTAACCGCAACAGGAAATAGTGCGATTATAAAAGAGGCGCACTTTTATATGATGAAGGACAAAACGATTCTTTGTAATATTGGTCATTTTGATAATGAAATTGACGTTGCCTGGTTGAATAATGAATCCAACGCAGTTAAAATGAATATTAAACCACAGGTTGACAAATACACCCTGAATGGTAAGGATATTATCCTCCTCGCTGAGGGTAGATTAGTGAATTTAGGTTGTGCTACAGGCCACCCTTCTTTCGTTATGTCCAATTCATTTACTAATCAGACCCTTGCCCAGATTGAACTTTTCAACAATCCAGGCAAATATGAAAATAAAGTCTATATGTTACCTAAACTTCTTGATGAAGAAGTAGCAAGATTACATTTAGCGAAAATAGGCGTTGAATTAGAAACGCTTTCTAAAGACCAGGCTGACTACATCGGCGTAGAAGTAACAGGTCCATTTAAACCTGAATATTATCGTTATTAATTTTAAAAAAAAGGCCGGTAAGTGATTTTTACCGGCCTTTTTAACTTTTTATAAAATGAACGGCATTTTCTCCACCTATTTCATTCTTGGGTTCGAACATATCTCCGATTTGGCAGGGTATGATCATATTCTTTTTTTAGTAGCTCTTTGTGCCGTTTATACCTGGACTTCCTGGAAAAAAGTGGCTATAATCGTTACTGCTTTTACCATTGGTCATTCTTTAACACTGGCTTTAGCCGCACTTAATGTGTTAAATATTTCGGCAGATACCATTGAGTTTTTAATCCCTGTAACTATTTTTATAACAGCCATTTCCAACACTCATCCCGCAGCGATGGCCAGTAATGAAAAAAAAGGGTTTTCAAAGCCCATGATTTTCAAATATATCATTGCTCTCTTTTTCGGACTCGTTCACGGACTGGGATTTTCAAATTTTTTCAGGCAATTAACAATGCCTTCCCAGGAAAATGATTTGATTCCCCAACTTTTTTCCTTTAATATTGGGGTTGAAGTTGGACAATTAATCATTGTCGGATTTATTTTAACCATTTCTTATCTTATCCATGTTTTATTAAAATTGAGCAATCGTTCCTGGAATATCTTCATTTCAGGTGCCGCTGCAGGCATTGCTTTTTTATTAATGTTAGAAAGAATGCCCTTTTAATTTAAGCCCACGATATGCCATACCTCCTTTTTCTAAGTAGTTTTTTCTATCTGTTACATACTTTCCATGTAAGTAAAACCATGGTGGAATATAATGAGAAAGAAAAATCCCTTCAAATTAGTGTTCATTTATTCATAGATGATTTAGAGGAATCCTTAAAAAAAGAGGGCCATACTAAATTATTTATTTGCACAGAAAGAGAATCCACGCAGGCTGAAAAACACATTGAATCATATCTTAGAAAGAATCTTTCTTTCTCTATAAACGGTAAATCAAGTTCTTATTCTTTCGTTGGGAAAGAAGGTTCCTCTGATATGAGTGCGGTGTGGATTTACCTTGAAATACCTGTTACTGGTAAGATTAAAACCATTAACATAAAAAATTCGTTACTTATAGGAGAGTTTGACGACCAAAAAAATCTGGTTCATGTCATCGGACCAAATAAAAAGGAGGGAACTGTTATTTTTGCCAATGCTAAAACAGAAGAATTACTTACGTTTAGTCCTTAATGTTTTGCTATGAAAACCTTGTTTATTCTTCCTATTCGTTTTTACCAACTGTTTATATCTCCCTTATTTCCTCCAAAATGTGCCTACACCCCAACCTGTTCTCATTTTATGTTAAGAGCCATTGAGATTTGGGGACCGGGTAAAGGGATAGCTATGGGTTTGAAACGTATAGGTCGCTGTCATCCCTTAGGTGGACACGGATATGATCCTGTTCCTGAAAAAACAATCAAATAATCATGTTACAAAGACCACGACGCAATCGCTTGACCCCTACTCTAAGGAATTTGGTGCAAGAGAATCATCTACAGGTTTCTTCCTTAATTCAACCCCTTTTTTTAGTGCCGGGTGAAAACATAAAACTGGAGATAAAATCGCTCCCAGGCATATTCCGTTTTTCTGAAGACCTTTTGTTGGAGGAAATTGGTGCCTGTATGGCCGTTGGGGTAGAAACATTTCTCATTTTTCCCGCTATTCCAGAAGAATTAAAGGATAAAGGTGCTACATATAGTTATTCAAAAGATAATTTTTATTTAAAGGCAGCGAGAAACATTAAAAAGAAATTTCCATCCTCTTGCATCATAAGTGATGTTGCCATGGATCCCTACTCTATTGACGGTCATGACGGTTGGGTGGAAGATGGTCAAATATTAAATGATAAGACCTTACCCGTTTTAGCAAAAATGGCTGTAGCGCAAGCGGAAGCAGGTTTTGATATGATTGGCCCGTCTGATATGATGGACGGTAGAATACAATATATAAGGGAATATCTTGACAATGAGGGATATACAAATACTGGCATCATGGCTTATACAGCCAAATATGCCAGTGCTTTTTACGGCCCATTTCGAGATGCCTTAGATTCGGCTCCAAAAGCAGGCGATAAAAAGACCTATCAAATGAATCCTGCCAATTTACAGGAAGCCTTAAAAGAGGCTCACCTGGATATTTCGGAAGGTGCTGACGTCATAATGGTCAAACCTGCCCTTCATTACCTGGATGTCATTCATTTATTGAAAACCAATACCAATATACCTATTGCGGCATATCATGTCAGCGGTGAGTGTGCGATGCTCATAGCAGCGGCTCAGAATGGATGGTTAGACCGTCAGAAAGCCATTGAAGAAACATTAATGGGTATCAAAAGAGCAGGTGCGGACATTATTATCACTTATTTTGCCCGTGAATATGCGGAAAGAGTGGCTTTAATGATGTAATGATTTTATTTATTTCTAAAATGAAGGGCAAATTAACCGTCCATTACATTGGAAAAAATTGAATATATCTTGCATCTTCAAACGTATTTGAAAAGACATTCTTCTATTATATTTTTATATACAGATTTTAGTTAAAATGAAAAAAGGAGCAACCAGCGTTAGTTGCCCCTTTTTATGTTTTTAAACCAGGACTAACTCCTTTTCTTCTATAATCTTACGAATATTGATTAAGGCGTACCTCATTCTACCCAACGCCGTATTTATACTTACACGGGTAAGTTTTGAAATTTCCTTGAAACTCATGTCAGCATAGTGTCGTAGTATAACTACTTCCCGTTGTTCTTCAGGTAATAAATCAAGTAAATCCTTAATTTTATCATGTGTCTGATCTCTAACCATAGCCTGTTCAGCATTCAAATCGGAAAGAGGGAGGACATCAAAAATGTCAAAGGAATCAGTAGTCGTTGTTTTAGGTTTGCGCTTATTTCTTCTGAAATAGTCCACACACATATTATAGGAAATACGGAGTGCCCATTGAAGAAATTTTCCCTCGTGATTATATTTTCCTTTTCTGAGGGTATCAATTATTTTGATAAATACCTCCTGGAAAATATCTTCAGCAAGATTGGAATCCTTAACAAAAAGATAAATTGAGCCGTAAATTTTTTGCTTGTGGCGAAGTAATAATTCTTCGAAAGCTCTCTCACTACCGCCTAAATAAAGCATAATGAGATCTTGGTCACTAATGGGATTAACTGTCATACCTAAATTGGTTTACGTTAAAAATCGTAATTACTTTAGTGTAGAAGTTTGCTACCGATAGATTATGCTTTAGTGATTTAAACAATGAATTACAAATATAGGAAAACATATTTAATTTTTCAACCTGTATTTCATTTTTTTTAATTATTTTTTCATTTTCCTCTGCGGAAAGCAATATTTTTCACATTCTCTAATCCTTTCGGCCAATCCTTTGTTGTATTTTTCGACAATAAGAAGTTAGTAAGTATTAGCTTTGCGCTAATTGAAAAAGTTGAATGAAAAACTCTTTATGACCCAGCTAAAAACTGAAACAGACAAAGGTATTGAAATAAAAAAAATCGTTGACCACTCCATTGAAATTAGGGGAGCCCGGGCCAATAATTTAAAGAATATCAGCATTTCAATCCCTAAGAATAAATTAATTGTCGTTACAGGCGTTTCAGGTTCTGGAAAATCATCGCTAACGATGGATATTCTATTTGCTGAGGGTCAGCGACGATATGTAGAAAGCTTGTCTTCTTATGCCAGGCAATTTTTAGGGAGAATGAAAAAACCTGAGGTGGATAGCATCAAAGGAATTTGCCCTGCCATTGCCATTCAACAAAAAGTAAGTGTCTCTAATGCTCGTTCCACCGTAGGTACCTTAACTGAAATTTATGACTATATCAGACTTTTGTTCGCCAGAATTGGAAAAACATACTCACCCATTTCAAATGAACTTGTTAAGAAACACGAGGTTAGCGATGTTGTAGATTTTATTCTCTCCATACCGCCAGGCAGCCCTGTTCAGGTTTTTATCCCCCTCCCCTATAAATATGGTGAACGAAGTCTTGCTCAGGAGCTGGATTTACTTTTACAAAAAGGATTTACAAGAATTTTAAATGAAGATACACTCACTGATATACAAGATTTTATAGCTTCGGAAGATCCTGTGCTGGGTAGTAAAATTCTTGATTTAAAGGAAAAAAATCTATTGATTTTAATAGATCGCTTCATTTTAGATACCTCTGAGGAATCGATGCGCAGAATCGCAGATTCCATAAATACAGCGTTTACAGAGAGCGA
>JBILDL010000177.1:0-5491 GCA_044352635.1 Saprospiraceae bacterium
ATCATACTTAGAGAATAAGAGAAAAGGATAAGGTCCGGTTTTTCCCAATCTTCCGTATGATTCACTTTGTAAGTGGTATTCAAAATAGAGCAAGTCTGGGCATATTTCTTTAACTTCTTTTGAGCAATTTGAATCATTTCACTCGACGTGTCAAGGCCTAAACAGGTAATGGTAGGGTGTTTTTTTAACAAAAAGGATAAATTTTTACCCGTTCCACAACCTATTTCCCATATATGGTATGGTTTTTTGGGTATCTGCAATTTCTTTAAAATGCCAATACGGCCAAACAAAAAACTCCACCTGGTCAGATCATAAATGGGGGCATGCAATTGGTAATAACTGGAAAGCGTTTGTTCCAGTGTTTTATGTTGGGTTTTCATTATATGTTATTTTACGATGCCTAAATGCACACTGCCGTAGGTTCCAACCCGGTCTAAGTTATGCTGAATGAGCGTTTCTTTATTTGAAAAATCAATCGCATCATGTACAAAATCAGGAATAAATTGTAAATGCGTTGCCGCGGAACGGAGGAGAAATTTAGTGCCTGGTGCACTATTTTTAAGCATTATTTCCCATTCTTCCCGCATGGCCTCTGGATTATGATAAGCTAGCCAGTCCAAATGGTCTAAAAGGATGAAATGAGAATAAGTTCCGGGATTTTCAGTTAGGAAAGAAGTGATGGTCTGGGAATAGGTGCTGATTTTGTTAACCGTCTTCTTTAGGGGCTCAAAATTTTCTGGCTTCAGATAATTTGGACAACAATCTCGCGTGTATTTCCCAAATAAATAGACATGCCAAAAATAATTATCCTGCAAGGGTATTTTTGTAAATACATGCTTCAAACTATTTAAAATAAAGGATTTGACGCCTCCAGGATTATCGGCTTGAATCAAATTTCTTTGTGCTCTTGGCACTCCTGCCATCGTTAAAACAGTATGACGACTGGTAAGCCACTGAAAAAAGGGAGAAAATATTTTCCTTTCTATACCCACATATTTCTCTTTCTGTTCTTCTAACGATGTGGAGGAAAATATTTTCTTAAGGTCTGCTTTCAAGGTTGGGGTAAGACTTAAAAAATTTTTAAACCACCAGGCAATTAATCCAGACGTTCCATGGTAATAAAAACTACCTTTATTTTTATCTGCCTCAAAATAATTTGCTTTTTGTTGCCAGTATTGAAGGTCGTTTTCTGTCAGGGATCTGGATAAATACTTATTTAACAGGTGTTTAAAATCAATTGTATTGCCCTCTCCAAATAATTCAAATAATATAGGATGTTCCGTTTCTTTAAATGCCGACTTTTTTAAATTTAACAGCGCATTTTGTCGGGGATTCATATCCACGCAATGTATTTCCCTTGGATTGTCAAGTAAATAATCCAGCGCATTACATCCTGCACTGGTTATCATACAAATTTTACTTTCTTCATTTATTTTCAGTAATTGCCTGTCGCACCTGGGATCTTCCCAGCAAGTATTATATACTAAATTGGAAGTATGAATCTGTTTAAAAAACTGATCCCGGAAATGATGAATAGCGGTCATATTACAATATTTTTTAAAAAATAAAGGT
This sequence comes from Saprospiraceae bacterium, assembly GCA_044352635.1. Lineage (GTDB taxonomy): Bacteria > Bacteroidota > Bacteroidia > Chitinophagales > Saprospiraceae > BJGN01. The sequence continues at coordinate 1,573 of JBILDL010000177.1, forward strand.
AAATCCTTAGTATTATTTAATGATTATCTTAATATTAAATGAATGTAAAAAAACCTGAACCACGCGAAGGTTCAGGTCAACCAGATTGTATGAAAAAACACTAATTAACAAAAGCAATACCAGGTCAAAAATATAACCCAGACTTTAGAATGAGGGGGTTATTGATATTATATAAATATCATTTTTATGTTAAATCAGCAAGACCAAAAGATAAGGTCATGCCAGCTCCTCCGACGCCAGTAACGGCTTGGACACCGCGTTCTACCTCACCAATATGCCATTTTGAATTGGGTTTTTTAACATAAGTGCCATTCCAGAATGACTGAATTTCAGGGTGGGGAAATTGAGCAAAAGAATCTAGATATTGAAGAATAAGATCATTTGTCTTTTGATCATCAAATGGTAATATAGTATCTCCATAATGGTGGCTGTCCCCTAAGGTTAATTCGTTGTAAGCTGATTGCGAAGCCATGACGTGAATGCCTCTTTTTAAATATTCAGGAGATTCATTTTCTATCCTTTTTTTCAATAGTTCCCTGGAAGGGCAGGACAGAAACGATTCATAGTGTAGGAGGGTCAGTCCGGCAGCTAAATTTGCACCCAATGACCAGTCAGACGGTTGGGAGGCGGTCCGCATCATCTGTAATTTGCATTTTACTAAATCTAATGACTGGTAATATTCAGGATATAAGGTCTCCAGATCTTCACCGGTGCAAAGGATTATCTTATCGGCCTGCCAAACTTTTTTGCCGCTGTACAAGCGAGGAAAATCAACAGCTGAAATGACGGTTTTGTACTCAATGTGTACGTTCAATACCTCTTTTAAGTATTTATGCATTTGCCAAACAGCTTGGCGGGGATCCACATTTACCTCCGTTGAACTGAACATAGCACCAAATAATCCTTTTGTTTTTACAGCGGCACTTTTTTGACTTACCATTTCAGGAGTTAGCAATTCAATCGAATAGGGATTATTATGGTACAGCGCATGGAATTCATTTAATATGGCCCATTCATCCTCATGATAGGCCAGGTGCAATGAACCCGACGGAGCAGCCCAGAAATTTGCCTTTTTCGACAGATCCAACCATATTTCCCTCGATTTTAAAGCTACGGGATAACTATCGGTAGGTTGACCAATGGGCCATATCATACCAAAATTTCTGATGGAAGCTCCTTGTGCTTGAGGATTCCTTTCAAAAAGGATTACTTTCTGTCCTTTTTTAGCTCTTTCCCACGCCTGGGCCAATCCGATGATGCCTCCGCCAACGATGGCGATATCAAAATGATCTTTGTTCATGTTAATCCACAGTTTCTAAGATTAAGAGAAGATTAATTCTTGGGGTAAAGGTAAATGTTTGTGCTTTGGCAAATAGAAATTAAATATTAAATATGGTAGCTTTGATGTTAATTTTTAAATAATTTGAGGATGACGAAAATAAAATTGATGGTTTTAGATATGGCTGGAACCACTGTCAGGGATAAAAATGAAGTAGAGGACTGTTTCTTAAAAGCAGCGAAGGAATCAAATTTAAAAACAACGCCACAACGGGTAAACGATTTGCAGGGAATCCCTAAATTAATTGTCATAAACACACTTTGGGAGGAGTATCTGGGAAAAGATCATCCTGATTTTGCTGTCAATGTGGATAAAACTTTTCAATCCTTTAAGGAAATTTTGGAAAACCACTACTTGACTCAGCCAATTTTTCCTGCGTTTAAAGCGGAAGAAACGTTGCTTTGGCTTCGAAGTAAAGGAATAAAAATAGCGCTAACTACTGGTTTTTATAGAAAGGTAACTAATATCATTCTGAATAGATTAGGTTGGGACAAGCACCTGAATGAGGTATATTTTAATTATACAGGAAATGCAATGATAGACCTTTCCCTGACTCCTGATGAAACAGGTGGGGTAGGCCGACCTAATCCAGATATGATATTTAAGGCAATGGAAATATTCAACATCAAAGACCCGCAGGAAGTGGCAAATATCGGGGATACACCTTCAGATATATTGTCAGGAAATGCAGCTAAATGTCAATTTTCATTAGGTGTTTTAAATGGTACTCACACTAAGGAATCATTGGAAGAATATCCTAATCATGGTCTTTTAGATTCCCTGGCTCAATTACCCGAGTTTTTGGAAGGCCGCGAGGTAATTTTAAAATAGATTGAGTTAATGATTATTTAATAATTAGATAATATGCAATAATTATAAATTCTTTTGTATCCATATACCTTTAATTTTAAAAAGGTATGGAAACAAAAAATGATATCATTGTGTCTATTTTAAATTTGTTTAATGACAAAGGTCATTCGGAATACGGGGGAGAAGCAGTGACTCAGTTGGAGCACGCCTTACAAACTGCCACTTTAGCTAGGGAAAATAATGCGTCAGATCAATTAATAACAGCCGCTTTATTGCACGATATTGGGCATTTATTACATGAATTACCTAATGATGCTCCCCTAAAGGGAATAGATGATGTGCATGAAAATAAAGCAGCTATTTTTTTAAGAAAATATTTTCCAGAAGCGGTGACGGAACCAGTTCGATTGCATGTCATGGCAAAAAGGTATCTCTCTTCCACAGAAGAAACCTATTATTCTTTGTTAAGTGATCCTTCTAAACAAAGTTTAGTATTACAAGGTGGCTTAATGTCTTCTGCTGAAGTAAGTGCCTTCGAACAATATCCATTTTTTTCTGATGCTGTTATGTTGAGAAAATGGGATGATCAGGCCAAAGTAAAAGAATTAACTACGGCGCCAGTGGAAGATTTTGAAAAAAATATAGCCGTATCTCTTCGTTCTTATTTTTTAGAGGACAGCTTATGACCTTGTCGTCGCTAAGGCCAGATATACTATATCGGCACCCTATTTGGGCTATTTTGGCTGCTTTTGGGACATATTTTTGTATGTATGGCTTTAGAAAGCCCTACACAGCAGCAGATTTTGATGGTTATTTACTTTGGGGAATTGGCTATAAAACAGTGTTGGTTTCCTCGCAAATCATAGGTTATGCTTTATCTAAATTCATTGGCATTAAAGTAATTTCCGAACTGGGGAATCAAAACAGGACTAAAATCCTTATTGGTTTCATTCTTTTTGCCCAACTTATGCTCATTGGTTTTGGTCTGGTTCCACCGTCTTTTGGTATCATTTTCTTATTTCTCAACGGCTTACCCCTAGGTATGGTTTACGGGATTGTACAGAGTTATCTGGAGGGAAGGAAGATGACTGAAGCTCTCATTGCAGGTTTATGTATTAGCTTTATTTTAGCAGACGGGTTTACAAAAACAGTTGGAAGCTACTTACTTCAAATGGGAATTTCTCCTTTCTGGATGCCTGGTCTGGCTGGATTTTTGTTTATTATACCCACTATGTTTTTTATCTGGATGCTAACAAAAATTCCGCCTCCGAGCCTCGAAGATGAAGCTCACCGGGTGAAAAGAACACCCTTGTCTGGTAAGGAAAGGGTTGTTATATTAAAGCGTTTTGGCTGGGGAATCTTTTTCATTGGTATTGCCTTCTTACTTATCACTTTACTAAGGAGTTTCAGGGCCGATTTTGCCCTGGAAATCTGGCAGGGATTAAATTATAAGGGTATTCCCTCCATTTTTATCTATTCGGAACTGTGGATAGCCTTAGGGATTATTTTATCTCATGCGCTCATCGTTTTAATTAAAAACAATAAAAAGGCTTTTTTCTTCAGCTTGATATTATGTAACATAGGTTTTTTACTCATCTTACTGGCCTTGTTCGCACAATGGCGTGGAATGGATGGGTTTTGGTTTATGGTGCTTTCAGGCTTAGGTATTTATATACCTTACGTTACCATTCACACCACTGTTTTTGAACGCCTCATTGCCACTTTCAGACAGGAAGGGAATATTGGGTTTTTTATGTACATCGTTGATAG
>JBILDL010000004.1:0-17516 GCA_044352635.1 Saprospiraceae bacterium
ATGAATAATGTTTTTAACCTCGGGTATATCCAAACCCCTGGCGGCGAGATCTGAAGAAATGAGAAAAATAAGACTTCCATTTCTGAAGGAAATCAAGGTTTTTTCTCTATCTGTCTGCGTCATACCGCCATGAAAACAAGCACTGACTATTCCCTTTTCGGCCAACCTTGCGCTAACATCCTCGGTAGTTCCCCTCAGGTTACAAAAGATGATTGTGGGAGATGCCCCCAGGAAGCATAGTAAATCAAACAAAAGGTTTAGTTTATCGTCAGTTTCACCATAAATCACCTTAAGATTTAATCCTTCTGTTGTTTTTTCGCCAATGGTTGAAAAAAGCAAAGTTACGGGAGTGGTGACCCCCACAAAGGGAGGGATTTGCAATTTTTGCGTTGCAGAGACAAGCACCCTCTTTTTTAAGCCAGTGAGCGTTTTAATAATATGTGCCATTTGGTTCTGAAAACCCATGGCTAAAGACTTATCGAACTCGTCTAAGATTAAAATTTTAACCTTTCTTTGATCAAAAGACCTTCTGCCCAGATGATCCAATATTCTGCCTGGAGTACCGATAAGCAAGGCCGGCGGTTGGCTAAGATTTTGGATTTCGACAGACATTGTGTGACCTCCATAGCAGGTGTTCACCTTATAACCTGTTTTCATTTTTTGCCAAACCTGTTCCAATTGAATGGCTAATTCCCTAGTTGGCGTAAGGATTAATATCTGAACATCCTTATTATTCGCATCTATAAGTTCAAAAACGGGCAATAGGAAAGCAAGTGACTTGCCAGAACCTGTTGGTGCCAATAAAATTACCTCTGATTCCTCTTTTATTGCCTGAAATGCTTCTTCCTGCATTTCATTTAGCGCAGAAATATTGAGATTTCCCAGTACTTCTTTTATTTTATTATTTATTTCCATCGCTACAAAGATGAGTAGAAATGACCAATTTATATGAATAACATCCTAAAGAATTAAAATACATCTCATAATAATTCATAATTCTGCAACCATTTGATTCCATTCCCGTTAGGTATTTTCAAAATAAAAACAAAATCATGAAATTCAAATTATTAAGTTTAGTGTTTTTAGCTGTTAGCTCTTTGTTTTCTGTACTTCATGCACAAAAAACAATCGTTGATATTGCCGTGGGTTCAAAAGATCACACTACTTTAGTAGCAGCAGTTACTGCCGCTGATTTAGTAGCTGTTTTACAAGGTGCAGGACCATTTACTGTGTTTGCTCCAGTTAATGCTGCTTTTGGTAAACTTCCAGAAGGAACAGTTACTACTTTATTGAAAGTTGAGAATAAAGCTGCCTTAGCTAAAGTTCTTACTTACCACGTAGTTGCTGGAAATTTAGATGCTGCAACGGTAGTGAAAGCGATTACCGATGGTGGTGGAAAGGTAGTGGTAACTACTGTAAGCGGCGGAAAACTAACAGTTAGCCTAAAAGATGGCAAAGTAATTCTTACAGACGAAAATGGTGGTGTAGCTACTGTTTTAGTAACAGACTTGAAAGCTGACAATGGCGTTATTCACGTTATTGACTCTGTAGTGTTACCAAAATAAATAGTTATTAAACTACGTTTTGAAAAAACCATCGGAAATAAGTTTTCCGGTGGTTTTTTTATTTAATTTAGCTTAAAAATGAAAATATTACATACCGCCGACTGGCATTTAGGAATAAATCTATATAACGAATCCTTAGAAGAAGACCATCGATTATTTATTTCCTGGCTACTCAACACTTGCATTCCTGAACAAAAACCGGACGCCCTTCTCATTGCAGGCGATATTTTTGACAAGGCTAACCCTCCCACTTACGCCCGACAACAATATTATCAATTTTTGGCTCAACTTATTCCCTTAGGCATCAAGAAGATAATCATTACAGCAGGTAATCATGATTCTGCCGCAATGCTTGAAGCGCCGAAGGAAATTTTACAATATCTAAACATTCACGTAGTTGGCCATGCGCCGACTGAAACAGAAAATCTCCTTATACCTATTTCAATAAATGATGAAAACGAGCCGACGGTAGTTGTTGCCGCAGTTCCTTTTTTAAAGGACCAGGATATTCGAACACCAGGCTTAGATGCAACTGCTGAATCGGTAGAGCAAGCGGTTAGAAATGGCATAAAAGCTTATTATCAACAGGTAGCCGTAGCATCAGAAGAATATCATGAAAAAGGGATTCCCGTCATTGCCATGGGCCATTTATTTGCCAGTGGTGTCTCCGTTTCAGATTCAGAGCGCCAGATACAGGTAGGTAATCTGGGTAGTGTTGATGCCCAGTGTTTTCCCATAGAACATTTTGCCTACGTAGCCCTGGGCCATATCCATTTACCCCAAAATGTGCAGGGATCGAACCATATCTGGTACAGTGGCTCACCCATAGCCCTCAGTTTTTCTGAAAGGAAACAACAAAAAATCGTTCGCTTACTTACCATTGATGGAAAAGATATAAAAAGTGAATCCATTAAAATTCCTGTTTTCCGCGAACTTAAAAGGGTCGAAGGAGATTTTTTATCGGTCAAAAATGAAATCAACCATCTGAAAAATGATAAATTATTACCCCTGCTAATAGATATCGTCATTATTGAAGAAGATTATAATCCAGCCATTGGAAGGGACATATCTGCGTTTATAGACCAGGTAGCGATGGAGAAAAAAGAGGATTTACGTATTGCAAATTACCGATATGCCTTCAAGAATAGCCTGGCTTCCCTTTCCAGTTTAACTGATGTTTTAACCTTAGCCGATATAAAACCTGCCGAGGTTTTCCAAAATATTCTACAATCAAACACCCTAATAACAGAAGATAAGGATGCCTGCCTTACGGTGTTCAATTTAATCATGGAAGAAGTACAAACTGAAAATTAATATTATGAAAATCCAAAAAATATTCATCCGAAACCTGAATTCACTGGCAGGCGATCATCCTATAGATTTTAATAAACAACCTTTGGCTAACAGTACTTTATTTGCCATAACAGGGCCTACAGGTTCAGGTAAAAGTACTATTCTGGATGCCATTTGCCTTGCACTTTACAATGCATCGCCCCGCCTGGATCAAAGTATTACCAGTGGTTTACTTTTAAAATCTGGAGCGTTAATCAGCAAAGGGGCAACCGAGGCTTTGGTAAGTGTCGAATATACCCAGGGCAAGGATTTGTATAAAAGCCAGTGGTCCATCGCCTATAACAGGAATAATAATTTGAATGAAAGAAAACAAGAATTATCGACTTTTGACAAAGACAAAAATGAATGGGTTCTTTTAGAGACCAATACCAAAGTTCCCGCCAGAAACACGCAAATCACTTCCCTCGATTTTGTCCAGTTTACCCGAAGTGTACTACTGGCTCAAGGACAATTTTCTGCCTTACTAAATGCCAATAAAGAGGAAAGATATACATTAATGGAGAAAATAACGGGAGATGATGTCTATAGAAAAGTGGGTAAAAAGGTATATGAAAAATATAGTGCCTTGAAAATTAAAATGGAAGAGGATGAAAAGGGACTGAAAAACATCCAACTTCTTTCCGATACTAAGTTAAATGAGTTGAAAGATCAATTGAATACCTTTGAAACCGAATTGAACCATTTTAATGAGGAAAAAAAGAAGAAAACAGCCTTAAAATTAATTAAAGAACAAATAGTAACTAAATCCACATTACTGGAGAATGTGAAGACTGATCTGATGCAGTGGGAACAGGAAAACACGGTTTTCCAACCCAATAGGGAGCGGCTGGAACGATATGATAGTTTCCATCCCCTTTTAAATGACCGGGATACTCTAAAGCAGAAGGAAGATGACATTCATTCATTGGATAGTAAAATCAATAAAAATAAGATTTCACTGGATAGCAAAGGAAAAGAGATACATGATAATTTAACCTATTGGTCTGACCTGTTAAGTGTTCCTCTGACGAAGGATAATTTCATCGAGCAGCTTTCACAAAAACTGGTAGCCATACAAGCAGCCATTGATCATAAGGCCCAAAAGAATACTGCTTATCAAACAGCCCTTAACGAAAAAGAAAGAGCAGATAAAAATTATCTGGATGCAGAAAAGAAAAAGACGGCCAAATCAGCCTTAATTCTTCAAATAGGAGAAAAAAAAGAGGAGATTGGAGCAAAAATGGAGGCCTTTAAGGAGAATATCCCTTTATTTGAAAAGCTAGTTGTCGGACAACAATATTTCCAATCGTTAGTAAATTATAGAAATTCCATTTTTCAGCAGTTAGGTATTGATCTTCATATAAAGCTGGAAGATGCCAGAAACATCATTGAAAAAGAAGAAAGAAACCTGTTTTTTCAATTAGAAGCGATACGAAAATTAGGTCAACGGGATGAGATTGAAAAGGATTACGATGAAGTGCAGAACCTGGAAAATCAATTACGACAAGTACTGCTTCAGTTAGAAAATATCATTTCTTTTGAAAAAGAATCAAAACTTTTGATTCAGGAAAATATAAACATTGACGCATCCTTACCTCCTTTTTTAAATCAACGCAAGTTGGTGGAAGTGGAAATACAACAACACACAGATGCCCTGGCTGAAATCGAAAAAATACTGGCTTTGGCTGCAAAGGAAAAGGACCTGGCTGTCCTGAGAGAACATCTGGTAAATGGTGAACCGTGTCCTTTATGCGGCTCCGTTCATCATCCGGGTCTTACAAGCATATCAGATCAGGTTATGACTTCCAAACGGGAGTGGCATCAATCTTCTCTTAAAATATCGGTTGATAAAAAAGAGGAAATAGATAGAAAAATAACGGCTCTAATAGCTAAAAAAGAAGGAAATGACGGCAGAATACTGGATATTGAACAAAGAATCCATGTTTTAAGCCATGAGCCTGTAACGGCAAAATTTTTAGTCCATGCTGAATCTCCTTCTCAAACACACGAAAATTTACAGCAGACCCTCAACGAAACTGTCACAAGGAAAAGTCAGTTACAAGGCTTAAAAACAGAATTAAACAAACTGGATGATCTCCAGCTCAAATGGCAAGGTGAAAAGAATAAATTGAATCGATTTGATGACCTTGATGCTAAAAAAGCGGAGATACTTGCCTATTTCAGTGAAAATTTAAATATTTCTGATTTTAATGATATAAAACCTTTCCTGCAAGATCTGTCGAAAAGACAAGAGGAATATAAGAAACTGGAGGACGAATACCGACCATTGGAAAAGGAGCTGGACGTCCAAAGTAAGTTACTGGAAACCGCCATTCTTAGTGCTGAGAAGGAAAAAAAAGAACTAGACGCCAGAATAAGCGTGGTTAACGACGCCAATGTTTCTTTTCAGGCTGCTTCTCAAGCCTTAAACGAACTTCCTAATATTGAAGAACCCTTGACTACATCCCGGGAGGAAACATTAAAAATGCAGCAATTACTCTCCGATTCAACCTCTCTAACTGACCAAATAGTTGAAAATCAAAAAGGGGTATCGACCCTCAAGACGGAATTTTCAAGTCAAAAGGACCTTTTTCTACAAAACCTTAGAGACGCTGGATTTTTATCACCTGAAGCACTGGAAAGTATCAATCTTTCGTCTGAAGAGAGAATCAGACTTCGACATAAAAAAGATGAATTATCCCAGCGGAAAACTTCGCTGGATACAAATAAAACAAATTTCGAGAAAGACCTGCAAATCTTGAGAGAACAGGATAATATAGAAATAGACCTTGATCAAATCATCGACGATTTGAAAATTTTAGAAGATACCAATTCGGGACATCTCACAAAAATGGGTAGTATTGGACAGATTATTAAGACAGACCAGGATGCCCGAAACAAGTATAAAAAGGAGCTGATTGCCCTTGAAGAAAAGAAAAAGGAAATCAAGCCTTTTGAGTTATTGAACAACATGATTGGCGATGCACAGGGTAAAAGATTTAATGAATATGCCCAGGAATTGACTTTGAAGAGATTATTACAGGCGACAAATAGCAATCTTGCTTTAATTAATGCGCGGTATTTATTGGATATGCATCAGGAAGGTGAAGACATGAACCATCTATACGTGATAGACCAATATATGGGAAATAACCGACGGGCTGCCAAAAGCACCTTATCGGGAGGTGAATCCTTTTTGGTATCCCTTTCCATGGCTCTTGGATTGAGTGATCTGGCATCGGGAAAGGCAGAATTGGGCAATTTATTTATCGATGAAGGCTTTGGAAGTTTAGACCCCGCCACCCTCGAAAGTGCCATCTCCATGTTAGAGGAAATTCAATACAAACGAGGACGAAGCATAGGCATCATTAGCCATGTTTCAGAATTGAAGGATAGGATTACCACCCAAATAAAGGTTATTCCTACCTTGGGAGGTAACAGTAAGATTGTTTGTGGGTAAAGTTGTGATAGATCTTTGGATTTTTTTCAACTTCTTAGTTAAATTTCATTTAAATTTGTGGATTAAGATTTGAAAAATATGTTTTTTATCATTTTGTTAAGCCTTTTCAACCAATTTCTCCCAGGTACGCCTGTGGAGCGGGAGATGATGTGCTGTAAAATGAGAGAAAACAAAATGGAGGAGGTCATTGCTCCCTGTTGTATTGAAAATCAAAAAAAGGACTGTGAAGACAATGGATGTGGGGGTAAATGCGGTGATCCACTGTGTCATTGTCCTATTACAGATATACAAAAAACCATTCCCCCAAGAGTAAATAACCCAATATACACCTATTTAAATATAGTGTATAAAGCCAGTTTCTATTATTTGAATGGCTATTTTAATACTAACCATCCCGATATTTGGTTGCCACCAAAGATATCTTAGCATCTAATTTTTTTATTCAACATTTATTATTTTAATCTCCCTTAATTGTTCGACAATTAAGGAACAACTTGTATTTAACCAATGAAAAATATATTTTTTATAACTTTAGCCTGTTGCATATTAACAGCTAATGCAACCCATGCCCAGGTGAAAAAGGCAGAAATCATAGCCACAGGATTGACTTGCTCCATGTGTTCCAACGCCATTTATAAACAACTGAATACCATCGTTGGAGTAGATAGCGTCCTCACCGATTTAAATACCAACACCTTCACCGTTTTTCTTAAACCTGACAATAAATATGCGCCCAGTTTATTTAAGGAGAATATAGAAAAAGCCGGCTTTTTTATCGGATCATTGATAGTAACCGTGCCTGGTTCGGTTATTACTGGGAACGCTGATCAATTTATCCCTTTAGGTAAGGGTTCTCCTCTTAGTGAGGAAGAAATTTCCATCAAAATTTTCGATGAAGGCTACGTGACACAAAAGGAACATAAGAAGTACTTGAAAACATACAGTTCTGTTGGAACTTATGCACAAAAAAAGCCTGATGTTTTTCATTATAAAATAGAAAATAAATGAAGAAGTACCTATTAAGCGTAGGTCTTCTTTATATCATTTCTTTTTTAGGTGCACAAGAATTGTTCGTTGTAACGGATCCTGCAAGCAATATGCCTGCAGGATCAAGCAATATTCGATTATCACAATCCCTATTTAAAGAACTTTTAGAAGACGGCTACAATTATCATTTAATGCCCGAGGTTTCGTATGGAATAAATAAAAACCTCATGGTCAGAGCAGCCAGTTTTTTAAGTAACCGAAACAATAGGTTGTATCTGGAAGGAGGAAGTCTCTTTGCAAAATACCGCTTTTTCTCCTCTGATGACATTCACAGTCATTTCAGATTAGCTGCTTATGGACGGGTGAGTAAGAACCGTGCAGACATACACCAGGAACAAATCGAAACGATGGGACACAATAGTGGTGCTGAACTTGGACTAATTGCCACAAAGCTTGTCCATAAAACGGCCATTAGCAGCTCCATCAGTTTAGAGAAGGCAACGAATAACGATCCAGATTATATTTTTCCTGAAACGCAGGATAACACTGCCATCAATTATTCGTTATCCTGGGGTCGATTGATGTATCCAAAAACATATAAAAGTTACAAACAGACCAATATCAATCTAATGTTTGAGTTTTTGGGACAAACCTTGAGTGATAACCGAAAGACCTTTATAGACGGAACGGCGGCCATTCAATTTATTGTCAACAGTCAAAGCCGCATTGATCTGGCCTATAGGAAATCTTTATTTAGTAACATGTTAAGGTCTGCACCAAACGGTATTTATCTTAATTTCGAGTATACTTTTTTTAACTTCAAAAAATAATAATAATGAAAAAACTACTTTTTGCCTTATCCATATCTTGCTTTATGCAAGTTTCGGCTTATGCTCAAACATCCTCAAAAAACGTCAAGCTTACCTACGCCGACAGTATAAATTCCGGTCTGATAAAAGAGGATCTTAGAAAAGCAAGTACTCCCCGGGTAACCACTTTATCTGCAGGAAAGACGCAATTGAGATTAAACTACTATTCACCTGGCGTAAGAGGAAGAGTTATATGGGGTGGATTGGTCCCTTTTGATCAGGTTTGGGTTACTGGTGCGCACAGTGCCAACAAATTTGAAATTGGTAATGATATAAAAATCAACGGTCAGGTCATTAAGGCAGGCATTTATGGTTTATTCACCATTCCCGGGAAGGAAAAATGGACTTTCATACTCAATACGAATCATGAGCAACATTTGTCCGACGATTACGACGCAAAAGATGATGTTTTCCGACTTGATATTAAGCCAATACAAACAGAAATGACCCAAAGATTAACCTTTGAATTGAAAGAAACTTCTAAAAAAGAAGGAGAACTCATTTTCAAATGGGAAAACCTTAGCTTTTCTGTACCATTTACCACCATATAACGGAAAAAGGGCTGTCAAAAAAATGACAGCCCTTTCAACTAAATCTTTGACCTTAATTATTATTTAGCGGTAACCTTTAAAATTCTTCCCGGACCTTCCAATGAAATATAAATTGCCCCGTCGGAACCTTGAATAACATTTCTAAAGCGACCCATTTTTTCCATCCAGATATTTTCTTCCACCACTTTATTGTCTTTAATAACAAAACGATAAAGCTTTTGTCCGGCCAGACCTGTGGCTAAAAAATTACCCTTCCACGACTTGAAATTATCGGAATTGATAAAAGTGATACCGCACACACCGATAGAAGGCGTCCAGGTAAAAATTGGTTCTTTAATTCCCTCTGCTTTATGGTCATTTGAAACAGTGGTTCCATTATAATTTATGCCGATAGAATAGGTTGGCCAGCCATAATTTACCCCTTTAGAGATAATATTTATCTCATCGCCCCCTTTTGGACCATGTTCAGTCTCCCAGATATCACCTGTTTGAGGATTTAATGTTAAACCCTGAGGATTCCTGTGTCCGTAGGAAAAAATAGTCGTAGGCTTAGTATTCCCTGGAAGTAGAGGATTATCTGAAGGTACGTCACCATTATCTTTCATTCTATGGACTTTTCCCCAGTTTAATTTCGTATCCTGGGCATTTTTATTCGTAGAATTTGGGCCACCTAAACTAGATCCTCCCCCTTCGCCGATACTTACGAACAAATAATTATTTTTATCGAAGGCAATTCGACTACCGTAGTGATTATTAAAGGTATTACCGCCACCCGTAGCGAAAATATTCTCTACGTTCTGAATTTTATCATTTTTAACCTTGAACCGAACCAGCTTCACCTCCGAGTCTTTTTCAGCGACAAGGGAAGTGAACGTAGCATAAATCCAGCCATTTTTTACATAATTCGGATGCGCCTTTAAATCCATGAAGCCACCTTGACCCCCTGATTTTACCGCTGGAAAACCTTCAAGGGGAATAGTCTGCTCCCCTCTTTTAATATAGATTTTTCCCTTTTTTTCTCCGTAAATCAAATCACCGTTAGGTAAAAGTTCCATGCCCCAAATTACATCATTGCCTGTAACGATGGTTGTTACTGTGATTTCAGGGTCATTTGCGAGCGTTACTTCAGGCAAAAAAGTAGCATCATATTGTTTGCTGGCATTATAAAACACAAGAGCGAAACAACTCAAAAAGAAATATTTAAGTCTCATTTAATTAAAATTTAGGGTTATGGTATGTGATATAACAAATATAACTTTAATTTGGAATTCTTATACTGAATCCACAGGTCAAAAATGAATAGGTATTGATTGTTCCAACACTTCTTCCTGCTGAAATATCCAGTTGGATATTATTTTTAGGGAAATATAAAATTCCACCTTCGATAAAAGTCTGATTTATTTGATTTGAATTTCCATCCAATTCTATTTTCTGAGTATTACCATGCCCTTGTAAATAGCCACCGAATTTATCAGAAAAAGCCATTTCTGCGGAAAGCGCATAATAATAATTTGGATTTTTATTATCCCCGTCCCAGTCTGCTCCAAGATTATAACAAATCATCAACCAATCTGTTATAGGATTTGCAAAGGATAATTCCAGGGTTGGATTTAAAGATTTAGCCCTAAATACCTTTGAAGTGGCGAAAGGAAATCCAGTCCTGCCAATAAGGGTTACTGCAGGAATAGCTCCTTTATTTTCTACTAAGGCATATTTAAACCCAACTCTTGCAGGTTGAAAACCTGTAGTAAATGCTTCCTTATTTAATCTTTCTTGCCAAAGTGTATAATCAAAACGCAACTCGAATTTTTTTGAAACACCATAGCGAAACAAGGTAGAATTGAGGCCAGTTCCCCTTGTATTCTGAATAGTAGAACCGACTTCTTTTTGATTTTCGGTCCAAAAACCAGTTTCTATTAATATGTACTTTTTTGGCGTGATGAATACAGCATCGCCAAAACCAGGTCTATCAGGAGTAATTAATCCCAAAGTATCCTGACCATATAATGGCTGAAAGAGTAGGAAAGTAAGGAGAGTAATGATCCCATTTTTCATATAAGAATGGTTTGTTTAATTAGAAAAAATGTAATTTTTGCGACTTAAAATGAACGAGCGGATGAATACTTTTGACTGAAAAATGGGTTAAAGTAGTTTTTTTATCGAAAAAACAATAAAAAACATCTTTTTCCTTTCGCTCTATACGAGCAAATATAGGTCTAAAATCATACTCACCTCTAATTTCAACACCATATCTCAATAAAATCTTTTTTTCTTTTCCATTTTCCAGAAAAGAAATTTCACCGACGGGTGTACCCTCTGGCAGTATGATATTTGAACTTAATTGAATACCAAAACCCGTTGACAAAATAGATTGATCAGCAAAAACCTTTAATTGCTGAAAATCTTTTTGTTCTTTAATAGGAGAAAAGGATGGGCCAGAAAGAATATTCATTGGCTTTGCCTGATCAAAATATAAGGCATTCCATTTTTCAATGGGTCGATACGGCAGCGCCTCAGGAAGCTCCGTTCTTCCACTCCATGCATAATCTAAAGCCATGATATAGGCACCAAATTGCTCCATATTGAGGAACATATTTTTCTCACTACTTTCAAAATCAGCCCAGGTAGTCTGTAAAACACCTGCATTAACTTGTTGAGCCGCCTTTATAAATCCGCTGATATTATTGGGATAAAACCAGGTACTTGCTATCGGAATTTGTCCATCTTTCAACCAGGTCTTTAAATTAGGTAAATAAACAGAGGGATCATTATTATTGAGATAATGCCAGTCTGCGACATAAGTACCTTTTGGGATGGTATTTCTAATTGTTTTTGCTCTTACATCGTTTAGACCATTGCAGGCATCTGGACATTCAGAAGGAGAAAGCCCCATATCACCCCATATCATTAATCCCAGTTTATTGGCTTTGGCCATACTATCCATTAGTCTAAGCTGAATGTCCCAGTATTTGATCTCATTTTCCCGAGGTTCATGAAAGCCAATCATGCCAATTTCATCAAAACCAACATGTATTGTTTTAGGTGCCAAAAGAGAAATCGCCTCCTTCCAAATGGATAAAACAGCCTCTTTTGACGAAGGCAAAGTAGGATTTAAAGTATAAGGATAAGAAGGGTTAACCGCCATAAACCTATTTTCCATAGGCTTAAAAAACCATTCCATGTGCCCCAGACTTTGAATAAGGGGAATGGGTTCAACCTCATATTTACGAAAAAAATCAAAGGATTCCTTTAAATCTTTTAAAGATATGGAAATAGCATTTTGAATATTTGGAAATGATTTCCATGCAGCCTGTTCACATTGAACGACCACTTTATTAACTTTAAACGGCAGTAAAATTTTTTCAAATTGCCTTTTATGAAAATTCAAGGAGGTGGGACCCGTAAATAAATGAATCCCTCTCCATGCTGTTATCGGTTTATCCTCGAGGAATAAAGTTGGAATTTGAGGTCGTTCATTTTTTATAACGGTTAATTGTAAAAGCGTATATAGGGCATGTTGCAGACCTGCTGAAGTTTGATATACCAAAGAAATGCCTTCTTTATTCACCTCAATTTGATAAGCTTCCTCATTGCCCAACTCTCTTTTTTCAGGCTGAATGACAGGTAAATATTTTTTCTCCGATGTCCATTTAGATGCAAATAATTCCAGAAATTTTATTTGCAAAGAATCCAGCTGATCTTCCTGTTTTTCAGGAAACACATAATAGTCCTTTCCATAATCCAGACGGCTTGGTTTAGGAATAACCAGCGGATGATCCTCCATAACGGGGGGAATCCATGATTCTTTTAAAAAGATAGGATTATGGGTCAGGGAATGTACTTTACCAACGGGAACTGGAACAGTATTTATTTCTTTAATATGCATAAACCGAAGCAAAGAATCCCCTGGATGAATGGGAATATTTCTTTCTTCCAGAAATAAAAAATGATCTCTTTTTGTATAATCATCTTCATTAACCGTCTGTTGACTCTGGTTAACAAGGGAAAAAGGATGCGAACTTGTTATTTCAAATACCCCCCAAGCTGTATGAAGACGGAGGAAATTACCTTTAAACTTATTTAAATAATCGTTTGAAATGAACCCTTCATTGCTTTCAAATTTTGCGTTTGCAAGGAAGGGCATCCAAAGTTTGGCATGCACCAGATCTATGATCCCAGTATCTGTTCTGTTCCATTTAGCTTTTATGTCAACATGAATAGCTTCCTTTTTCTGCGATAAAGAGTAGGTTCCAGAAACAGCAGTATTTTCAGAACCAAGAAATAGAATATCCCTGTTTTTAATTGTTGAATCAATATCCTGTTCCCACCAGGTAAAGTAATAATGGTGTTTTGATTTATCTCTGTTAAAAAAATTCAATTCCGAACCATTTCCCCATTTAATGCCCTGGTTTTCTAAAACCAACCCTTTTTTGGGTATTAAATGGGCATTCGTAGATTGAGCTACCAAAAAATTTATGCTTAGAAAAAAGGAGATAATCCAGGAAAAATAATTCATCATTGTGTTTTTTAGAGAGAAAAAGAACTTTCTAAAAATATTAATAAATTGCAGAAATAATGCCCATAAACCACTAATTTTAAAAAAATCAACCTATTACCTATGAAATTTTCACGAAAATCAACCTTTTTATTTCAAATTTTCATTGCCTTCCTTTTTAGTCCTTCGGTTCAAGGACAAATAAGCGGTCATGCGTTAAATAAAAATGTGCTCATCATCTATTCAGACGATCATACTTATCAGGCATTAGGTGCTATGGGAAATAAAATTATTTCCACACCTAATCTGGATAAACTGGCAGCATCGGGGCTCCTATTTACCCAGGCCCACGTGATGGGCGGACATCATGGAGCGGTGTGTGTACCAAGCCGGGCTATGTTAATGACGGGACGTTATGTGAATCGCCTTCCTTCTGACGGAGGGGTGATACCCGACAGTTTGATTAGTCTGCCTGAGACACTTCGCGAAAATGGATATGAAACCTATCACACTGGAAAATGGCATAGCGATAAGGCCTCCCATCACAGAATGTTCAGTGACGGCGGGGACATCTATTTTGGTGGCATGCATTTTGAAAAAGACGGAGGACAATTTAACCCTGTGGTTCAGGCATTTGATCCTGCAGGCATTTTTCCAGAATCAACCAAGAGACAAAGTGATATTTATAGTAGCACCTTATATACCAATAATGCTATTGAATTTCTTCGAAGTGATAAGGCAAAGTTCGGACCTTTTATGTGCTATGTTGCATTGACCTCCCCACATGACCCGAGGACACCACCTCCACCTTACGACCGCTTATATGATCCAACAAAAATTCCATTGCCAAAAAATTTCCTACCGAAACATCCTTTTGATAATGGTGATTTGAATGTTCGCGATGAACAATTACTACCAACTCCAAGAACTCCGGAAGCAATCAAAAAAGAAATAGCCCTTTATTATGGAATGATTTCAGAAATGGATGCACAGGTTGGAAGGATACTGGAAGCCCTTGAAAAGGAGGGATTAATGGAAAATACGCTGATAGTATTTGCCGGTGATAATGGTCTGGCAGTGGGTCAGCATGGATTACTGGGAAAACAAAATTTATACGAACATAGCATTCGTGTGCCTATGATATTTTCAGGACCAGGTATCCCAAAAAATAAAAAAGCAGATGGTTTTGTTTATTTAAGTGATATAGCCCCAACCATCTATGAATATTTAAAAATACCCGCCCCTAAAACGGTAGAAGCAAAATCTTTAATGCCTATTATTAAAGATCAAAAGGTAAAAGTTCGGGAAAATATATATAACGTTTATGGACATTGGAGCAGAAGCGTTAAAACGGCAGATGGTATGAAGTTAATCGTCTATAATGTAGCGGGAAAGGAAACTACGCAGTTATTTGATTTGAAAAAAGATCCCATGGAAACAGTCAATCTTTCAGAAAAATCTGACTATCAGTCAACTATACTTAACATGAGAACTATTTGCCGACAGGAAATGATTGCAGCCCATGACGACCTGGATATCAATCTAACAAACTGGGGAAGAAAACCAAATCAAAAAGTTAAGGGAAAATAATTAAATGGAATGAGTACAAAAGGAAATTTGCAGACTTAATGGGTTGTTCAGTTTATTAACCACTATAAAAAAACACCCTATGAAATCTAACTTTATTTTAAGGAACACTTTTATTCTTTTATTCCTTAGTATTTCAATTTCCTCTTTTGCACAAACTCATTCATCTGATGGTATGCCCGGACGATTTGACGCCAACAGAAGAAATGCTCCCAGACCAGTTAGTACCCAACCAATATACCGAACCATCGACGGAACGAATAATAACATAAGTAAGAACAAGGCAGAATGGGGCGCAACAAATATAGCGCTGGCCAGAGAAATTCCGGCTGAATATGGCGCCACAGATACCAAAAACGCTATAGGGGGAACAGGTCGTCCTTCTGCAAGACAGATTTCAAATGCAATATGCGATGAACCTGTAACTACCTTTAGCTCAAAAAATTTAAGTACTTATGTTTATGTCTGGGGACAATTTCTTGATCATGACATGGTATTAACCCCAAGTAGTACAACGGAATCAGCACCCATTACCTTACCGGCGAATGAGCCACTTTTTACTGTTCCCATCTCTTTTACTCGAAGTACCATTTTCCCAGGTAGCGGCATTAATACGCAACGTCAGCAAATGAATCTGAATACCGCATGGATTGATGGGTCAGTCGTTTATGGATCTGATAGTATCAGGGCATCATGGTTAAGAACCAAAGTGAATGGCAAGTTAAAAACTTCGTCAGGTAATAACCTTCCCTGGAATACGGTAAATGGAGAGTCAACCGGTGCTTTAGATGCTTCGGCTCCAAGTATGGCAAATGACGGAAACCACACGATTAAAACCATCGTTACTGGCGATGTTAGAGGCGCAGAGCATCCTGGAATTACCGGTTTACATTTGATTTTTGTGAGGGAACATAATAGAATTTGTGACAGGTTAAGAACACAAGGACTTACCAACGATGAGGAAATTTACCAAAAGGCAAGAAAAGAGATTGGCGCTTTAATTCAAGCCATTACCTATCAGGAATTTCTTCCAGCAATGGGCATTACCCTTAATAATTATTCAAGGTACAATGGTGCCGTTCAACCTGATATATTAAATTCCTTTGCTACTGCAGGATATAGAATCGGTCATACCCAGGTTGCTGATTTACTTGCCATGCGCGATAATAATTGTGCTGTTGTTGGCGGCGGCGGAGTCGATTTAATAGATGCCTTTTTTAATCTTGGTCTAATGGATGAATTTGGACTGGAATCTTTTTTAAAGGGATTTGCAACACATAAACAATACGAGACAGACACTAAAATAAATAGCATACTTAGGAATTTCTTATTTGGTAGTCCTGCGGCTCCTGTTCGATTTGGTATTGATTTAGCTGCACTAAATATTCAAAGAGGCAGGGATCACGGATTACCTGAC
The DNA here is from genome assembly GCA_044352635.1 of Saprospiraceae bacterium. Classification (GTDB taxonomy): domain Bacteria; phylum Bacteroidota; class Bacteroidia; order Chitinophagales; family Saprospiraceae; genus BJGN01. Next base: position 16,264 of record JBILDL010000004.1, read on the forward strand.
TATAATGATATCCGTAAATTTTATACAGGAACACCAGCAAGAACGTTTGCTGATATTACAAAAAATACCACATTAGCTGCAGCTCTTCAAACTCAATATGGCACTATTGATAATATAGATTTATGGATTGGTATTTTAGCAGAAGATTTACTCCCTGGTAAATCAGTAGGAAAGACTATGCATGCTTTGTTAAAGGCACAGTTTGAAAAATTAAGAGATGGTGATTTTTATTTTTATAAATCAGATCCAAATCTTCCTGCAGCCATAAAAACTCAGGTTTCGAATACTAAATTATCTGATGTAATTAAAAGAAATACAACACTTACCAACTTACAGTCAAATGTATTTATCACCAATCCTTGTCCAGGAGAAAATGGAGAAGATGTGAATGAAACACCCCTTGTAGCTGTAGTTGAAAATTACATACAATCGCCAGTAAAGGCCAAAGAAGGGGTAAATATTTATCCTAATCCAGTAAATGACCTATTGAACATACAATTAGAAAGCATTGAAGGGCAAACATTGCGTTTAACCGACCAATATGGAAGGGTTTTAAGAACCATGCAAACCCAAAGTGGTGCCGGATATTATGAAATGTCTGTTTCAGATCTACCTGTAGGCGTTTATTATCTACAAGTTTCCCGTGATCACAAATGGGATGTATTCAAAGTAATAAAAATGAGCAAATAATTAGCCTTTGTCTGATAAAAACATAGCCTTTTTTAACACCTTAAGTCCCCGTACTTAAGGTGTTTTTTTTATCCTAACAAAGACATATCCGAAAAAAGGACTTCCCATTGATGACCATCGAGATCTGCAAAACTATCGTAATACATCCAGCCATGATCAGCAGAATCTCTATAACGGGTAGCTCCATTTTCAAAAGCAAGCGAAACCAGTTGATCCACTTTTTCTTTCGTTTCCACCTCAATAGCAATTAAAACTTGCGTTGCACTATTATCGCTTATCGGTTTATGCGTAAAAGTTTTAAACAGATCGTGAGAAATCAACATGGCATATATGGTGTCCTTTTTCATTTCTAAACAGAGCGCCTGTTCATTGCTAAACTGCTCATTAAATGAAAAACCCAGATTAGTCCAAAAAATTCGTGTTTTGTCCAAATCTCTTACGGGCAAATTAACATAGATGGCTTTCAATGATTGCACTTTATAATAGGTTTAAAGGTGTTATAACATAAATGTAGGGATAATTTACATATCGTTTATTACGCCCAAATTATTAATTTTGTCTCA
>JBILDL010000178.1:0-5417 GCA_044352635.1 Saprospiraceae bacterium
TACGGCGCGTTGGGTTATTTTATAAATAAAAAAATTAAAGTTGAACTAGGTTATCTCTCACAAATACAAACAAATAAATCAAGAGGACAATTTCAAATGGCTGTATTTACAAATTATTAATAGCCTAGTTCAAAAAAATAGTCCAGCTTAAATAGCTATTTATTTTTTTTACTCCAGTTTTTAGCCTCTAACAAAATTATATTTCGAATAAATCTTGATGTCTATCTATTAATACTACTAACCTAGTAGAATAATTCATCAATATATGGTTTTTATAAAACTATTTTAACTTAATTTAACTTAAAAATACAAAAAAATGGTAATATAGCATCATAAATAGTCAAAATGATAGTAGCTAAACGCGAAACATGCGCCTAATTTTGTATTGTAATTACTGCAAAATTATAACCCAAAACAAATAGACACATGAAAACACTTCTTTTATTTATTTCTATGGTGTTGATCACGCCCCATTTACAAGCATCGCTTGATGTTTCACCTATCAGTGGCACAAAAAAAATTGCTATTACACTTAGCGAACTTAACACTCATGCAAAAATTGAATTATTGGATCAACAGGGAATTATATTAACCTCGACAAAAGTTAAATCAATAAACTATCAAAGTATTTTTGATTTAACGGTATTGCCTCAGGGGAAATATTTTCTTTCTATTCAATTAGGAACTAAAGAATGGGTTCAACCCATTAAGCTTGAAGCAGATAAGGTAAACATTGATAAAAATGCAATTAGAGAATATTTTAGCCCTGTTTTCCATCCAAATGGAAACAAATTGGACTTAATATTATTAAATCAATTTTTAAGCCCAGTTGAAATTCATATTTTAAATGAAAATGGTCAAACTGTTTTTAATGAAAAATTAGGCAGTGTCTTAAGGGTTGAAAAAAGATTTGATTTAAGCACGCTGGAAGCTGGCACTTACACAATGGTAGTAAATGCCCATGACAGAAATTATTATCATACCATTAGACAATAATTTTCCTGGTTGATAGTTTATAAAAAGTATCATAAAAAAGAGTACTTTTGCAACAAAATTATTGAACCCATGAAAATTAGCATTTATTTTTTTACTGCAATACTTTCTTTGGTTATTATCTCTTGTGTTCCTGACAATAAATCAGAAGAAAAAGTAGATAATTCTAAGCCGAAAACGATGGTTTATACGCCAGAAGGCTTTATGATTGAAAAAGTACCAGATGCAATTCCTAAAGTACCCGATTTACCTGTTTCAAAAGCCGCTTTAGCAGATTTTGTAGGTAGTTTTTATAATGAGGACTACCCTAACAGAGAGTGGAAAAAATTAGTCATAAAGGATTTAGGTAACGGTAAAGTAAATGTTCACGTGGGTGGGCGTGAATCTAATGGAGTTCCAGTTTGTAATTTCAAATATGACGGAGTTTATAAAGACGGGCATATCATTGTCCCCATTCAACCACAGGGCATGGACGGTATCAGAATTACTATCCAGAAAACAGACAAGGGTGAAATGTATTTGAATGCAAAAGGTCCTGAAGAAGACGCATACCGGGCAATGGAACTATACTGTAGGATTTATACTACTATATCTGGTTATTATAGAACCGTTCCAGGAAAAAGTTAAGCTTTTAAAATATTGATTTTCAAGGAGGATTGTCACATGTAAGTGGCAATCCTCTTTTTGTTTTATGCTCTTTGGTCTTCCATATTATTTGTATATGACCCAATACAGTAGGTTGGAAAAGACGTATAATTGTCCTATTCAATTTCGGCGCTTGCCCCTATTTTTATGAAAGGTTAAAGGTCGTAGAAAATAAGACTTAGTCATTTATTTCTTATTTTAAACTGCGGTTAAGGGTGTATTTGTTATAATGCAGGGGGAGAGCGTATAATCTCTCCCCTTGATTTTTGTAAGTTCTGAATATCCAACGATTTAACTGTTAAAAATTTATTCATTTAATTTAGATTCAAAAATAAACCTTTATTTATGGAAGAACTTATTGCACTCGTTAAATTATTCAAAACTATGCCTGGTAATGCCAAGGCAAGATTATTAAGAAATGGGCAGGACAAATTAAAAGTAATGTACGATTTTATGGAAAACATAAATAGTGGAAAGTTTACCTCTGATGAAGACGCCAGTAAACATTATTTTAATAGCACACCCAAGAATACCAAATATTATTCCTTAAAAAAAAGATTGCGAGACAAACTCTTAGCATGGATTTTGAATGCGGAAAATCCTTATTTAAAATATGAAGAATTAGAATATGCCATCATATCCTTGCACAGATTAAGCGCTCAGGCAGGTATATTGAATAGTATTGGAGTTTATGGTTCAGCGAATAAAATAAATATTAACATTTTAAAAATAGCTGCGAAATTTGATCTGACTGAATTTGGAGAAAACGCGGCTCGTAATGTCAGAGATTTTTATGCCCTCAGAGAACTTAATTTATCAAAATTTAATTTTTACAATACCTTGCTTAAAAAATTAAATGCTGAAAATACAGTAGAACACCTTGCCGATGAATTATATGCAAGCTTTATGGTTGCCTTTCACTCAAACAAAAAAAATCGAAGTATATTGGGGAATATAGTTACCAAATACATTTTACAATTTGAGAAGTTATTGCTAATCAACGACTCTGAAAAAATCAAACAATTCATAAGTAAAATCAATATATTAGCATTAATCTCAGAAAAAGAATTTCAATCCGCCCTTTATAAAGTTTCAGAAAACCTGGTTAACTTAGAAAAAACATCCTATCAACAAAATGTCCTTAAAAATGAATTAATTCAGCAACAAATGGTTTGTTATCTTAATCTTAAACAGTTTGATGAAGGAAAAAAAGTAGCCGAGGATTTAGTATTTATGCACACTACACCCAGTGAAATAACTTTAGAAAATGAGGAAATAAATTTTTTACTCTCTCTCCACGGCCAACACTACAATGAAGCCGCCGGCGTTTGGTTAAATGTTTCAAACAAAGGTTTACTTAAAAACGTTCATGGTATTATTCGTGAAAAATGGGAGACTTACAAGATCTATTTGTATTTTCTTCATTCTACGGGGGAGATTTCAATAGATTTTTCAAAGACCATATTTAAAGGTTTCAGACAGGCAAAATTTTTTAACACTGTGCCCATTCTAAATAAAGATAAAGCGGGTATGAATGTTTCCATTTTGGCCATTGAGTATATCCTATATCTAACCCAGGGTAAATTTGATAAAATTACCGACAAATATGAGGCCATGTTTAAATATTCGTATCGTTATCTACGTGATGAGGAAAGTCTGAGAAGCTATAATTTTATTCGATTATTGTTACTCATTCCCAATTGTGCTTATAATTGGAAAACTATTTCAGAGCGGGGTGAGCAAATGCTAAGAAAAATATCCTCTCATCCAAATATTGAATCTTCCATAAAATCAGGGGCAGAAATAATACCTTATGATGTACTTTGGAAGCTTATAAATAAACATACGCCCCATCGCAATTTTAAATTCTGACAGAACCTGTTTTTCGATAAAACGCATCGAACAGATTCTTGAATAATAACTTAAACAACCCTTTTCGTAGGTTGAAATTCTGGAGACTACCCTTTGAAAGTCCTCTTTTATTGCTGTTCTATTTGTATATTTGCGTTTCGAACCAAAAACTATGTCAAAGATAAAACGTCATTTAATTACTTCCGCTTTACCTTACGCCAATGGGCCACTACATTTAGGTCATTTAGCTGGTGCCTATTTACCCGCTGACATTTATGTTCGATATCTACGACTTCTTGGAAAAGACGTTTTATGGGTTTGTGGTTCAGACGAGCATGGTGCTGCCATTACCATCAGAGCAAAAAAAGACGGTGTGTCTCCCAAGGTAATTATTGATAAATATCATGCGCTCAATAAAAATACTTTCGATGCATTAGGTATTTCATTTGATTTTTATCATAGAACAAGTGAAGAAATTCATCATAAAACATCTCAAGATTTTTTTACAAAACTCTACGAAAAGGGTGATGAATTTATTGAAAAGGTAGTTGAGCAATATTACGATGTTGCATTTAATCAATTTCTCGCCGATAGATATATTACCGGAACTTGCCCAAAATGCGGACATACTGAGGCTTACGGTGATCAATGTGAATCCTGTGGCTCTACACTTTCACCTACTGAATTAATAGCTCCAAAGTCCGTTTTGAGCGGTGAAGCCCCCATTCTTAGGGAAACAAAACATTGGTATTTCAGGCTTGATAAACATGCCGACTGGCTTAAAGAATGGATAGAAACTGGGGTTCTGGATGGAAAACAACATCATGACCCTAGTTCCTGGCGAAAGCATGTGACCGGTCAGTGTTTATCCTGGTTAAATTCAGGCCTTCAACCTCGTTCAATTACACGAGACTTAGATTGGGGCATTAGTGTGCCCCTGAAGGACGCAGAAGGCAAAGTTTTATATGTATGGTTTGATGCTCCTATTGGTTATATATCAGCGACAAAACAATGGGCGCTGGAAAATGGAAAAGACTGGGAATCTTACTGGAAAGGGGGAGAAGAAGTAGAACTTATTCACTTCATTGGAAAAGATAATATCGTTTTCCATTGTATCGTTTTTCCTGCTATGCTAAAAGCACACGGAGATTTTGTACTCCCCAGAAATGTCCCTGCTAATCAATTCCTGAATTTTGAAGGACAAAAGTTTTCAAAATCCAGAGGGTGGGGATTAGAGCAACATGAATATTTACAAGAGTTTGCCGATTTTCCAAACAAGGAAGATGCTTTGAGATATGCCCTGCTAAGAACCCTTCCGGAAAATAAAGATAGTGATTTCAAATGGGACGAATTCGTTGATTTTCATGATAAAGATCTGGCAGATAACCTCGGCAATTTCTTAAACCGAGTCATGGTTCTTTCCCATTCTTATTTCAATGGGGTAGTTCCTCCTGCCCCTTCCCATTGGTCAGAACCCTTACTGCGGGTTTTTGACATTGTTGAACAGTGGAAAACGGAGATGGAAAAATTTTCCTTCAAGGCAGCATCTCAATCCTTTATGGATGTATCGTCCTGGGGAAACACTTATCTTCAGGAAAATGCGCCATGGTCTTTATATAAAGCAAATACAACAGACCCACGGATTGCTGAAATCATGTTTACAGGACTGCAAGTATCCGCTATCTTAGCTATTATGGCCGAACCATTTATCCCATTTACCTCAAAACGGATAAACGCCATGTTAGGCTTAAACGCGCTACCTGCCGAGTCCTTAAGGTTATTTTTAAGTGAATCTGTCAAACAACCCTTTATAAGCTCCGGAAGCTTGCTGGGTGCGCCCGAAGTATTATTTCCAAAAATAATAGACAGAAAAGACACCTCAAGATTGTCTATCATAGAAAAGCAAAAAGCAAAATTACATGCAATTA
>JBILDL010000179.1:0-5403 GCA_044352635.1 Saprospiraceae bacterium
ATTTGACTGATCTATAAATTTTCCATTCTGTTGAACAAATAAACGTACAGGCATCCACTCGCCAACGATGATCAGATCTATTTTACCATCCATATTATAATCTAACCAAGCTGCATCGGTAACCATGCCCAAGGATTTTAAATCTGGAATATAGGTGGAAGTCACATCATTGAAATTTCCATTGCCATCATTTTGAAGGAGATAACTATTTACGGGTTGTCCATAATAATTGGGTGAAACCCTTCCGCCCACAAAAAGGTCTAAATCCCCATCTGAATCAAAATCAGCTGCTTTTACAGCAGAGGTACTTTCCAAATTGGCTGGACTGGGTAAAATTTGTTGACTCTTAACTAAAGATTTACCCTTTTTGTTAACGTATAACCGATCCATCAAGGTTAACGAGCTATTGTTTACTTCATTACTTCCACTGGTGACATAAAGTTCAGGAAAACCATCCTTATCTGCATCAAAAAACAAACAACCTGTATCCTCTGAATCTTTATCTTCATCGAAAAGGGTGTTTTCTAAAGATTTAAACTGTCCGGTATTATTTTGAATCCATAATCTGCCCGCTTGACCACGAGCGCCACCAATGTAAAAATCATCCAGTCCGTCTTTATTAAAATCACCGGAACAGGTACATGGACCTTCATTAGAAATCATATTAAACCGCAGTCTTTCTTTGTCAAAATCAACATAATTACTTTCTACATGTTTGAAAACAACTCCTTTTGGGATTGGTTCTTGAAAGAATAATGGATTTTTTTTGGCGGTTGCTTTACGATAGCTGGGTTTATCAAAAACTTTAGCCTCTTTCTGGAAAACTGATAAAAACTTATTTGTTTCAACCTGGTATAGCTTAGTCTGTCTGTCATCTGGCCATTCAATGATTAAAGAATCTATGATTGAATCCAGACCCAATCCAAAATTAAGTCGATAATCTACGGAGGACATAAAACCTCTCATGGGTGCTAATTCCTGATAGTATATTTTATTATTTGAATAAAGATTAACCTTTGATCCAAGCGCAAAAGTATTTAAACCCTCGCCAACTAAGTTTATGGTAAGAAAATGATGGTCTTTAAGAAGGGTTGTGCTTTTATTTTCATAGATAAAAGCGGGCATATTTACATTATTGATGACCAGATCTAAATCGCCGTCATTATCTAAATCGCCGTAAGCAGAACCATTTGAATGAGAAGGCAAATCCAGTCCCCAGTCATTCGCCTTATTAGTGAATATATATGAACCCTCATTTTTAAAAGAAAAATTGGGTATTTTATTAGAAGGAATGGAGTCAATTAATTGCTTTATGACTTGTTTTTTTTGTAAAATAATCTGTCTGACCATATCGGGATTACCTATAAAGTTGACATAGTCTTGATTCAGGAGATCTTTGTAAATGCCATTAGCAACGAAAATATCTTTAAGGCCGTCGAGGTCCATGTCAAAGATGAGTGCCCCCCAGCTCCAGTCTGTGGCGTGAACACCTGAAAATCGGGAAATTTCGGAAAAAGAAATCTCTCCATTTGCATTTGGTCCGTTATTTAGCTGGAGACTGTTCCTGCTAAATTGTTGATAATATCCTTGTAAAATATTGGTTTGATATTTATCCCATTTTTCAAATTGAGCGGTCGTTTTTAAGCGGTCGTCAGATTCGGGAAGCATTTCGGTAACAAAAATCTCAGGAAGTGCGTCATTATTAATGTCGGCTAAATCGGCACCCATGGAACCCATACTAATTTCTTGAAGGTACTCTTCTAATTTTTCAGAAAAAGAACCATTTTTATTATTGATATATAAATAGTCTTTTTCAAAAAAGTCGTTGGAAACATAAATATCTTGCCAGCCGTCTTTATTAATATCGCCAATAGTCACTCCTAAACCGAAGCCAATCGCACTGGAATAGATACCAGCCGGAAGGGTTACGTCTGTAAAGAAAGTGCCCTCATTTCTATATAATTTATTTCCACCGTCAGGATCAGGAATTTTTCTTTGATCTTTCCTTAAATCGTACCCACCAATAGATCTTAAGCTGTTATTGAGCAAATAAAGATCTAAATCACCATCTTTATCATAGTCAAAGAAGGCTGCATGGGTGGAAAGTCCCTGATCATCGAGTCGATAATCTTTTGCCATTTCTGTGAAAGTAGGTATTTTACCTATTCCATTGCCATCGTTAATAAAAAGTTCATTGTGTCTGTTTGCCCCACCTGGAGGTCCGGATTTACAAATATAAATATCCAGCCATCCATCGGCGTTAATATCAACTATACTTACGCCAGTTGTCCAAACACCCTCACTTCCAATACCAGCCTGTATGGAAATGTCATTAAATTTAAAATTGCCTTTGTTTAGATAAAGTTTATTGGCCACCAGATTGCCTGAAAAAAAGATATCTAATAGGCCGTCTTTATCAAAATCACCCAAACCAACACCACCACCATTATAAAAATTACGAAAAGTATAAGGATTAAGTTTTTCAGTATAACTAAGTTCATTTATAAAATCAATACCTGTGTCTTTTGCTTCGTGCAAAAGAAATAATTTATTTGTTTTGATATTTTCGCCTGAGGAACAAGCATTTGCAATTAAGAGAAGAAGGAGAAAAACGGGAAGGTTTAATTGAAAATTCCCTAAGTATGTATTCATAAGTAAATGAATGAAAAAAAGAAACTCCCGGAGGAATGCTTCGAGAGTTTCTTTTTTAAAAAATCAATGGATGATTAATTATATCCAGGATTCTGCTTCAATTTAGCATTTGAGTTTAATTGAGGCTTTGGAATTGGGAATATAATCTGGTGTGTTTTAGCAGCAGTTGATGGTTTTTCCCACCAGGTTCCACTCCATTTTCCAAAACGGATCTGGTCCTGACGACGAGTCATCTCAGCGAACATTTCACGACCTCTTTCTTCAAAGATTTGATCTAAAGTCAGAGAAGAGAAAGCATCTACACCAGCACGCTTACGTATTTGATTTACAAGTACAAGCGCTTTAGCCGTGTTGCCTCTTCTGAATTCTGCTTCAGCAAGAGTAAGGATGATATCACCTAAACGGAAGATAACAAAGTCGTTACTCATGTTGGCATTACCACCAACTTCATATTCATATTTACCTATACGGGCACCACCTTGTCTCCAGGCATTTGGGAATATCTGGTTGATCTGAGGTGTGAAATTTAAAGGAGCTCCGTCTGGGTCACCCGCGTCAACACCTGGGTCTTGTGCACGGGAACCGTCTGGGTTAAACTGAGGTCCAACCACAAAGTTGGATAAACGCTTGTCCTGGGTACCTGTTGATGGGGCAGTTGCTAAACCTTTCCAAACATTACCTTGAGGACCAGGGTTTTTAGCTGGATCGATGTAAGAATTATAAAACTCTTCTACAACAGAATAACCATTCCAAGGCTGGTCAGCTAAGCTATAAACACCTTGGCTTGCATAGTGAAGGGTCATCATTGGCCAGTTAAAACCACCAGCGAATACTTTATCATAAGCATAAACCATGATATTCTCAGATGATCCACCGTTGCGGATAGCAAAGTTCTCAGAGTAAACAGATTGAAGGCTGAAAGGCCCTTTGTCTATAATTTCCTGAGCATCAGCAGCAGCTTCAGCCCATTTTGCCTGATTGATATAAACTTGTGAGTTTAAGTATAATTTAGAACGGATAGCTAAGGCAGCCCATTTGGTCATACGTCCATAAGTCTTCGAATCTTTAGAAGTTGGAAGAACAGGAATAACCGCATTTAATTCAGAAAGTATAAAGTTATATACTTCAGCACGGGTAGCGTTTGCAGGTGCTTCTTTAGCTGTAAAATCTACTACTAAAGGAACATTACCAAAAGCGTCCATTGCCCAAAAGTACCATAAAGCACGTACTGCACGTAATTCAGCTATAAAGACTTTTGACTCAGGTGTACCTAATTTCTCGAAAGAGAAAATCAAACGGTTAGCCGTGTTAATACCGCCATAAAGGAAACCCCATGCGTTATTGAAAAAGTCGTTGTCTGAAGTAAAGTTATGTTGGTGAAGGTTTATAAGAATACCACCGTCATACCAGTCACCACCTTTTGTGGTGATTACTAATTCGTCAGAAGAAATCTCATTTAAAGACCATAAATTACCATGGTTTCCTAAGCCGCCAAACGAAGCATAAGCCTGTCCTAAAGCAGCAATAAACTCTTCATCTGTTTTAAAGAAATTATCCGCAGTAATATCGCTGTACAATTCCTCTTCCAGGTTTGTACATGATTGGATAGACATTGTAAGTACAAATCCAACCAATAATACGCGTTTAAAGAATAAATTTTGCATTGTTTGATTTTTTTGATTTTTAGAAACCTAAGTTAGCACCTAAGGTGAAAATACGAGTAGTGAAGTAGGTTGATCTCCTCTCAATACCAGGTGATAACGGGTCGCCATTTTCAGAATCAGTGAATCTTACTTCTGGATCAATACCTGTGTAACCAGTCATTATGAATGGATTTTGAGCAGAAAGATAGAAACGTAAGCTTCTGATTCCTGATCCAGCTTTAACGTTCATTTTGTAACCAATCGTCGCGTTATCTAATTTAACGAAATCACCTTTTTCAACATGCGTGCTGTTTACCTGTGCTTTAGTAACTTTTTGGTCTAAATACTTAGTGTTAACAACATTATAATTGTTAACGGTAGTAGTTTCCAGGTTCTCATAGAAACCACGGTAGCTATTCCATAACTCGTGACCAAATGCTCCTCTGAAGAATAAGTTAACATCCCAGTTGCCAAAAGTAAAGGTATTATTGATACCACCTGTTAATGTAGGTAATCCCTGTCCTACAACCGTTCTGTCAGCGTCACAATCACAGAATTTTCCATCTCCGTTCAAATCTTGGAACTGAGGTGTTCCGTTTGGATTTACACCAATCTGGATTGGTCCCCAGAATTGTCCTAATTCTTCTCCTTCTTTTACGCGGATTAAATTGGTGTTATTCTGACCAGGTGAACCCATACCAGCACGGAATAGTACTCCACCATTACCAAAACTTAAATCACCTGAAGTTAAACTCTCCACTTTTGTTTTGAAAGTAGCTAAGTTGATACCTGCTGTCCAGCTGAATTTTTCTTTGCTTACAACGTTATAGTTTAAAGCAACTTCTAATCCTGTATTTGATAATTCACCAATGTTTACCAAGGTTTGTCCAAAGAGGTTTGGTGGAACAGGTACGTCAACTAATAGAATTAAGTCTTTTGTTGTTCTTGAGTAGTAATCAATGGTACCTGTTAAACGGTTGTCTAACATGGCAAAATCAAGACCAAAGTCAATTTCGTTTTTAGTTTCCCAAGCCAAATCAGGATTTGCATTGGAAACTGGACCGTAAGTTGGAACATAAGCTCCGTCAATAAAGAAGTTGCCCTGACG
>JBILDL010000180.1:0-5393 GCA_044352635.1 Saprospiraceae bacterium
TAACCTCGATCATAAAAACTGGAATTTTAAGTGGGTAATAGATCGTTGGAAAAATAATAAATATGAAGAAGTTCAGCAAATGTTTGATCTTCCCTATGATAGAGATCCCGGACCTTCAAAGATTCCCGCGGGAGCTTTATCCTTTGATATCCAATCAAAAGTGAAACGCGTTGAGCTGTTTCTCAAGCAGGGGCTTTGCGAAGTTGAATGGACAAATGGTATGACCCTGGAGACTTTTGTTCATGCTTCTAAACAAGAGGGCTGGTTTAAATTTACTAAAATACAGGGAACTGTTTTACCTGAATTGATGCCACCTCTTTATAATGTAGACTCAAAATCGGGGGAGGATAATCCAGTAACGGGACAAGATTTAAGACGATTGGGTTACCCAAAAGGGGTTCTGCACAAGGAAAATAATTTTATTTCCTATACCCAGGAGGGTTGGAATGGTTTTACTTATCGTATCAATGTTCAATGGAAATCGGAAGGAGATGTTTTGACAGGGATTTGGAATATTCAGGTGATTAAAACAAATAAAGAAGACATTCTGCCTGCATCGCTGCCCTCAAAACAAATTTCAACTGATTCTTATAATAAAGGATTAAATATTCATAAGAATTGGTGGTTAGACTATTGGGAACAATGTAGCATAAATATCCCTGATAGTATTTTAATGAAACAGTGGTATCTGGAGCAGTACAAATTTGGTGCAGCCACTGGGAATGGCGCTCCGCCCATTTCTTTACAAGCAGTCTGGACGGCAGATAATGGTAAATTACCTCCCTGGAAAGGTGATTTTCACAACGATTTGAATACACAACTAAGTTATTGGCCAGCGTATAGTGCCAATAAATTAGGCCAATCGATGGGATTTATAGATTGGCTGGAGAAAAATAAATCTGTTTTTGAATCCTATACCAAACAATATTTTCAAACAAATGGAATCAATGTTCCCGGCGTTTCTACTTTTGCGGGTAGTCCTATGGGTGGCTGGATTCAATATTCTTTCGGGCCAACGGTTTCGGCCTGGATTGCCCATCATTACTACTTACAGTGGCGCTACTCGATGGATCGAACCTTTCTATCGGATAAAGCTTATCCTTGGCTGGAAAAAGTAGCTATATATTTAAATGAAGTTTCCCTTTTGGACGAAAAAGGAATAAGAAAATTACCCCTTTCCTCAAGTCCTGAAATTTTTAATAATTCACCCAAGGCCTGGTTTTCAACCATGACTAATTTTGATTTAGGCTTGGTGAAATGGCTTTTCTCCAAAACAGCGGAATTGGCCACTGAGCTCGATAAGCCGGACGAGGCTATAAAATGGCAAAAAATGGGAAGGGAATGGGGTGAATTAGATATAGACGATTCAACGGGATTAACCTTTGCCAAAGGTTTTCCTTATGATGCCTCTCACAGACATTTTTCTCATTTGTTGGCCTATCATCCTTTGGGCATCATTGATTATTCTAATGGAGTAAAGGATAAGGAAATAATTCAAAACACCATAAATACCTTGGACAAATACGGCTCAAGTCAGTACTGTGGTTATTCATTTGCCTGGCTAGGTAATCTAAAAGCCAGAAATATGGATGGGGTTGGTGCTGCCGAGGCTTTACGTATTTTTGCTGAGCATTTTTGTCTGAAAAATAGTTTTCATGCCAATGGCGATCAATCGAAACTGGGCTATTCCTCTTATACTTACCGACCTTTTACCCTCGAGGGAAATTTTGCTTTTGCCGCAGGCGTACAAGAAATGCTCTTACAGAGTCATGCAGGGTTTATTCATCTATTTCCCGCCATTCCGTCAAATTGGAAGACCGTTTCATTTCAAAAAATGCGGGCAGAAGGAGCCTTTTTGGTTTCTGCAAATCTGAGTGGTGGAAAGGTGGAGAAGGTTCAAATTGAGGCAACTGTTTCAGGTGTTTTGAAAATTAAAAATCCTTTTGAACAGAATTCTTTTAAGTCGTCCATTTCATATATAAAGGAAGGGGAGATGCTCGTTTTTAATCTTTCAAAAGGAGATATCGTGACACTTAACCTATGATTTATTAAATTTATAAAAAAATGATTATGATAAATAGCGTGTTAAAAGGGATTACGCCCATTTTTTGGGTCTTTTTGGGTGTAATCTGCATAAAAACAAACGTTTTTTCCCAAGGAACCAGGTTGTTAAGACAACCAACAATCAGTAAGGATCAGATTGCTTTTATTTATGCCGATGATATCTGGATTGTTCAAAAAAATGGCGGTGCGGCTCGTCGATTAACTTCTCACGAGGGAAGTGAGAGCGTTCCGCATTTTTCACCCGATGGAAAATGGATTGCTTTTTCAGCTCAATATGCGGGCAATGTTGACGCTTATGTGATTCCCTCCGAAGGGGGTGAACCGAAAAGATTGACCTGGCACCCAGGAGAAGATCTGGTGCAGGGCTGGTCTCCTGATGGAAAATCGGTGCTTTTTCGCTCAGGAGCCTCAGGGATGCCAACTAAAATTAATCAATTTTTTTATGTTGATAAAGAGGGTGGCTGGCCTAAAGATCTGGGTATTCCTCAGGCTTCTTTTGGAGAAATCTCGCCCGATGGGAAATTTGCAGCCTTCATGCCCATTACTTTCTGGGATCCCGAATGGCGCAATTATAGAGGTGGACAGGCACTTCCTATATGGATTGTTGAGCTTGCAACTATGAAATTAGAACAAACGCCTCAACTAAACAGGGAACGGCACACCGATCCGGTTTGGTTAAATGATCAGGTTTATTTTCTCTCGGAAAGAGATTATGCAAATAATATCTGGAGCTATGACCGTAAATCCAAACAAGTAAAACAACATACTTTTCATAAAGACTTCGATGTAAAAAGTATGGACGCGGGACTCGATGATATAGTATATGAACAAGGTGGATATTTACATCTGTTGAATCCATTAACAGGAAAATCAACTCAGTTAAACATTGAGGTTAAAGGCGATTTTACCTGGTCCATGCCTCGCTGGGAAACGATAAAACCTGACTTGTTAACGAATGCTTCTCTTTCTCCAACCGGACAAAGAGCGCTTTTTGAATATAGAGGAGAAATTTTTACAGCACCTAAAGAAAATGGTTCCTGGCGGAATATCTCCAATTCTCCTGGCGTCGCAGATCGTTTTCCTTCCTGGTCTGCTGATGGTCAGAAAATAGCCTGGTTTTCTGATGCATCTGGCGAATATCAACTGGTCGTCGCAGATCAATTGGGTACTATTGAAAAATCAATTAAATTAAATACTCCTTCTTTTTACTTTTATCCTGTGTGGTCATCTGATAATCGACATATAGCATTTACAGATAAAGATTATTCGTTATATATTTATGATACTGAAAAAGGACTACTGAAAAAAGTAGATACAGATCTCTATGCAAATCCGGATAGGAGTTTGCTCCCCGTTTGGTCTCCCGACGGGAAATGGGTCGCTTATGCCCGCCGCTTACCCAATCAGCTTCGTTCTATTTTTGTATATAATTTAACGTCGGGCATAACCAAAGCAATAACCGATCCTTTGGCCGATGCGATTGATCCTGTATGGGATGAGGGAGGTGAATGGTTATTTTTCTTAGCAAGCACCGATTTTGGTGTCGCTTCTGGTTGGCTTGATATGACTTCTTACGATAAACCTGTGTCGAGAGCTATTTATGCAACGGTGCTTTCTGCTGCTGGAAAATCACCTTTATTACCTCAAAGCGATGAAGAAAAATCAACAAAGGATTCGACAGATAAATCGGTAAAATCGAAAATGATTAACATCGATTTTAACGGTATTCAGCAACGTGTTGTCGCTTTAAATTTGCCTAAAAAATCATTCCAGCATTTGTATCCTGGGGTAGGTGGCAGTATTATTTATTCCGAAAATACGGAAGGTAGTCCGCAATTAAATATCCATAGATTCATTTTTAATACGCGCAAAACGGATTTATTAATAGGTGGCATTAGTAATATAGCTATTTCACAAAATAGAAAACAACTTCTTTATCAGGCTGGAAGTACATGGGGTATTATTAAGTCGGAGTCACCAGGTAAGATTGGAGATGGTAAATTGAATGTTAATATGGGCATGAAAATAGACCCGACTTCAGAATGGAAACAAATATTTAAAGAGGGGTGGCGGTTTCAAAGAGATTTTCTATACGTTGATAATGTGCATGGGGCACCATGGGATAAGATTTATGAGTGGTATCAACCCTGGGTTGAACATGTCAGACATAGGACCGATTTAAATTATGTCGTTGATATTTTAGGGGGTGAGGTTTCAGTAGGCCATTCTTACACCAGTGGAGGCGATTTTCCCACATTGAATAATCAGGAGGTTGGATTATTAGGTGCTGACTATGAATGGACAGGTGTTGGTTTTAGGTTTAAAAAAATATTGACAGGTGAACAATGGAATCCCGATTTAGTAGCTCCCCTGGCTATTCCTGGACTGGGAGTTAAAGAAGGGGACTATTTGCTGGAAATTAACGGGCAAAAGCTCAGTTTAGACAATAATCCACACAAATTATTGATTGGCTCAGTGGGTCGTTTAACCCAGATTCGAATTAATTCAACGCCTGCGTCTGAAGGATCAAAAGTAGTGGAGGTAACGCCAATTACCAATGAAAATGGATTAAGATTAAGGGAGTGGGTAGAAAGTAACAGACGAAAAGTAGATATTTTATCGAATGGAAAACTGGCTTATGTTTATGTTCCAAATACTGGACAGCCTGGTTATACTTATTTCAACAGGTATTATTTTGGACAGCAAGACAAACAGGGAGCTGTCATTGATGAGAGAAATAACGGCGGTGGATCTGCGGCCGATTATATGGTGGATGTTATGAACAGACCTTTAATGGGTTATTTCAACAATAGAGTGGATGGCCATACTGTTTCTACCACGCCTATGTCAGGAATTTTCGGCCCTAAAGTGATGATTATTAACGAGCGTGCCGGTTCGGGGGGTGATTTATTGCCTTACATGTTCAAAAAATCAATGATTGGCCCTTTAATTGGCACACGTACCTGGGGTGGTCTGGTAGGCACCTGGGATACGCCCCGTTTTTTAGATGGAGGCAGAATGGTTGCTCCGAGAGGTGGATTTTTTGATACAGATGGTCGTTGGGCAGTGGAAGGGGAAGGCATTTCTCCTGATATTGAAGTACTACAAGATCCAGCGGCTGTTTTAGCAGGCAAGGATCCTCAATTAGAGAGAGCTGTTCAGGAAGCTCTTAAATTATTGGAGACTAAAGGAGTGAAATTAAAAGAAGAACCTGCCCCACCAGTACGATGGAAACGTCCTGGTGGAAACCGATAATCGTCGTATTTTTCTGATGTAGGTTTAATTTATTCTTTTTAAAAAGGGCAAAACTTGGGAATTATTACCTGTGT
>JBILDL010000181.1:0-5340 GCA_044352635.1 Saprospiraceae bacterium
TCATAGCCAGGTGGTTGAGGCGGAATGAGTTGGATAATTCTTTCCGGAATGCTTAAAAAAGCTGGCTGAAGCGTATTAAGAAGCGCACCAAAGGCTTTCCGTTGGACCTCGTCTTCAATCATTTTATTAGTCACTTGGCCGTCTCCATTACCCGCATAAGAATAATATACACCTCCAACCATTTTTGCCACGGCTTCAACCTGATATCTGTGGCTCAAATAAAGCGGAACCAGCACATTTTCCAAAGAGGCCATAGGTGCTTCCTTAGGAATGGTTTTTTCACCAAACGATTGTAAAGCCTTTTCCCGTACCATAGAAATTCTTATTAATTCATCTATTGGAGAAGCCCCATTATCCCACATGTGATTTAGAGGGTGAGCACTGCCCATGGGTCTGGCATCCTGATCAGTTAAATAGTGAAGACCTTTATCTCTGGTTTCCTGTAATATTTTTAATAGATTTCCCTTTTCGTCCTGTGAAAACTCGGCATAACCATATCTGATGGCCATTTTATCCCACTCCCCTATTCCTTTGTCATATACTTTACTGAAGTCCAGTTTCCCTTCTTTTGTCAATTGAAACAAAGGATGAGGATAATCCATAACGGACGAATTATTGTTAATACTAGCGGCAAAATTATGGGCAACCCCCAGAGTGTGCCCTACTTCATGAGCAGCTAATTGGCGCAAACGAGACAAAGCCATTTCCAGCAAACGGGGATCAGGATTAGAGCCATCCTGGTAAGACTCCAACATACCTTGAGCAATCATGAAGTCCTGACGAACCCGAAGACTTCCTAAGGCAACATGACCCTTGATGATTTCACCCGTTCTGGGGTCTGTCACGGTGCTACCATAAGACCAGCCGCGGGTGGAACGGTGCACCCAATTAATTACATTATACCGGACATCCATTGGATCTACGTCGGCGGGGAGTACATACACCTGAAAAGCATTGATAAATCCAGCGGCTTCAAAAGCTTCATTCCACCAACGTGCGCCTTCGAGCAGGGCAGAACGGATAGGTTCCGGCGTACCACTGTCAAGATAATATATAATAGGTTCTACCGCTTCACTTTTTTCAGCACCCGGATTTTTCTTTACCAATCGATGCCTGTTAATAAGCCTTTTCATGATTGGAGAGGAAATAGGAGTGGCATAATCCATATAATCTGTAGTGAAATAACCAGCACGTGGATCAGAAATCCTCGGTTTAAAATCATTATCAGGCAACTCGATGAATGAGTGATGCATTCTAACGGTAATTGCATCAGGTGAAGGTGTTACCGAACGGATATAGTTGCCAGTAGCTTCCCCTGCAAAAGTAATGATGGCTTCAAATTCTGTATTTTTAGGGAAATTTTTAATCCGTTCAGGATAAAGCATAGAACGGGAGATATCTTCCTTATAGGTTCCCTGGTTAGCTCTTTTCAATTTAGCGGCCACACTGTGAGCATCTCTCATCAGAAAAGGAGTCAAGTCTATGAGTAACTTTCCATCTTCTTCCGCCTCAACTTTAAATCCTGCGATAGCTGATGAAGCGAAAGCATCGCGAACGGAAGCCTTTTCTGCTGCATCAGAACTAACTGCGCGATAATCATAATTGGGTTGAACCATTAATAATTTTGTCCCATTTCTTGTAAAATAGACTATTCTGGTATTCCCTAACTGATTCCTATCTAGACCAATATCATTGGAGCCCACTCCGGCTGGTAAAGAATTAACATATAGGAATTCTTTGTTTAAAAAACTGACTGGCACACTAAGCCATATTTTACCTGCGGCATCGTCATGAAAGAAAGTAAAAAAACCTTCTTGTTTCGACGCATTTTTCACTAACGAATTAAAACTGGTTAGACTACTTGTAGTATTCTGAGCTAAGGCAGATAGGGCAAATAATGCAAATACAAAGGGAATAAATAATCTTTTCATGATAAAATGAGCTTGAAAATTTTTCAGTAATAATCTGAAAATTACTGATTTCTGAGGAGGAAATAAAGAAAAATAAAACATTTTTTGAAAGGTACTTGTTTTATACCGATTCGTTGCTTATTTTTGCATCGCTTTACAAAAAGTGGTATAGACCCATGGTGTAATGGTAACACTCCGGTTTTTGGTACCGTCATTCTAGGTTCGAGTCCTAGTGGGTCTACTTAAAGAGTTCTCAATAAAAATTGAGGACTCTTTTTTATTGAGTTAAATTATTTCTATATAAACTTACTGCACAGAAACATCTTTACGCTATCGGGGAGAATAAACTTATTTTCTTTTGTTTTTAATTATACCCCAGGAAATACCTTTTTGAAAATCACCTGAATAATCTATGAATATTTACGGAACATAATATTGAGTATTAAATAAAATAATTAGCAACTATTTGTAATTTTTTTTAAAAAGTTTACTTTAGTACTTGATTAGGTATGAAACAAGAAAAAACGTATTAAATTTGCGTAATTAAACAAATACAACGCAAAACAAACAAGGCATTACTCAACGTTGCTAAATAAAAACTGTAAACTAATTATCAAAATCAATAACTTATGATGAAAATTCGAAAGCTAAGTATTTGGCAGAAGTTTTTTAACATTTCCGGTGTTAAGGATTTCGCCACAATCATTGCTTTATGCTCAATGGTGGGCACACTAAATGCTCAAACTGTTTCAGGAACAGTCACTTCAACTACTGACGGAAGCGCTGTCATCGGTGCATCAATCCTTGAGAAAGGAACGTCAAATGGTACAATAACCGATTTGGACGGTAAATTCAGCATTCAGGTAAAAGCATTTCCAGCTACTTTGGAAATCAGCTATATCGGTTTTGCCAGTCAGTCGATTGAAGTTACTTCTGCCACACAAACACTTCAGATTTCCTTAGAAGAAGGAGAAGCGTTAAGTGAGGTAGTAGTTACTGCGTTAGGAATGAGTAGAGAAAAGAAATCTCTTTCTTACTCTATTCAGCAAATCAAGGGTGAAATGGTACAAGAAGTGCGTACTGCAAACGTAGGAAATGCCCTTACAGGCAAGATTGCGGGTGTAAACGTATCTCCACCTGCATCTGGTGCTGCGGGTTCAACCCGTGTAGTTATCCGTGGAGGTTCTTCCTTAGGAGGAAATGACCAACCATTGTATGTAGTAAATGGTGTCCCCATTGAAACTAGTAACTTTGGACAAGCTGGTCTTTGGGGTGGTAATGATGGAGGCGATGGTCTTGCAGCATTGAACCCAGATGATATAGAAAATATTTCTGTATTAAAAGGTAACACAGCCGCCGCTTTGTACGGTGCGCGTGCAGCGAATGGTGTAATCATCATAACCACTAAATCAGGTGTTGCGCGTAAAGGTATTGGTGTTCAGTTTAATTCTAATTTAACGGTAGATCAAGCGATTGATATGACCAATTTCCAGACTGAGTACGGACAAGGTGTTCAGGGAAAGAAATTTGTATCTCAAGACGAAGCACTGGCTAACTCTAGTCTTGCATGGGGAGCAAAATATGACGGATCGAATACTATTCAGTTTGACGGAAAAAGCCGCCCATACTCTTATTTAGGTGAATCTATTGGAGATTTCTTCCGTAATGGTTCTACATTGAATAATTCATTGGCCTTCTCTGGAGGAAACGAATCAGGTAATTATCGTTTAGCCGTATCAGACCTTAGAAATTCTGATATTATGCCTAATGCTAGTTTCAAACGTCAAACTGTTGCTTTGAACATTAACAGTAAACTAAAAAAACTTACTTTAAATGTTTCTGCAAACTACGCTTTCCAGGATGCAAAGAATCGTCCAAGATTATCTGACTCTCCTGGTAACGCAAACTTTGCTGTAGTTACCAAGCCACGTGAGATTCCTTTTAGTGTTATTCAAGGTCCTGGTGAAAAGTTAGGAGCTGCTGCTGATTTAACAGAACTACGTTTTCAAGGAAACACCTTCTCAACAAATCCTTATTGGGCTGCTCACCAGTTCTACAGAAGAGATATTTCTAACCGTCTATTTGGTAATATTTCAGCTAAATATGACTTGACTGACTGGTTATATGTTATGGCTCGTGTAGGTACTGACTTCAGCAATCGCGACGCGGCAAGTTCTGAACCTTATGGAACAGCTTACAAACCATTGGGTGATTATAACGAAACATTCATCAACAGAATTGAAAACAATATCGAATTCATGATTGGTGGACAAAAACAGTTTAACGACATTTCATTTGATTACCTTATTGGAGGAAATCAAATGAAAAATCAGAATAAAACAAAAGGTACGGGTGGAAATGATTTAGTAGTTCCATTTTTCCATAGCGTAAATAACGTAAAGGCCCCAGGCCGTATTTTTGGTTTCTCTGAATTTGGTATCAATTCATTATATGCCTCTGCCAATGTAGGCTATAAAAACTGGATGTATTTGAATATTACTGGTCGTCAAGATCAATTCTCAACACTTTCTCCTGAAAATAACTCATTGGTTTACCCGTCTGCAGGTTTAAGTGCAGTGCTTTCAGAAGCATTGAAGTTACCATCTTTCATTAATTTTGCCAAAGTACGTGCTTCATGGGCTCAAGTAGGTGGCGGTGGACCTGATCCTTATGCTCTTAATGTACAATATGGTCTTTTAAGTGCTCCTCATGGATCAGCTAATGCGGGACAAATTACTAACGGATCTATTCCAAACCCAACATTAAGCCCATATACTTCTTCGGAAATTGAGATAGGTGCCGATGTGCGTTTATTCAATAACAGATTAGGAATTGACGCAGCTTATTACAATCGTACAACTACGAATGATATCTTAAATGCAGGTATTTCTGCTATTTCAGGTTTTGGTAGCACACAGGTTAATATCGGTGAACTTGCAAACAGAGGATTTGAATTAATGTTGAATGTTGCAGCTATAGACACCAGAGATTTAAGATGGGATGTTACTCTGAACTTTGCTAACAACATCAGTGAGGCGGTAAATTTAGGTAAAGATGCAAAAGGTAACCCAATTCAATTCTTAAACTATAACGAATCTCGTGTTCGCCAAGGTGAAAGAATTCGTCACATTGTAGGTGAACAACTTGGTGCTATTGTAGGTTGGAAGCACGCTACTGATGCTAAAGGAACTAAAATCTATACTGAAGATGGTATGCCAGTGCGTTCTGCAAATGCCAACAATATCCTTGGTTTTGGTCGTCAACCAATTACTGCTGGTTTGATCAATTCATTCTCTTACAAGAATTTCACTCTGTCTTTCCTTATTGATGTACGTCACGGTGGATCTATTTTCTCAGGAACAAACTGGCTTGCTTATCGTTGGGGATTACACCAGGAAACGTTGGAAGGTCGTGAATCTGGTTTAAAAGT
>JBILDL010000182.1:0-5333 GCA_044352635.1 Saprospiraceae bacterium
CGATTGGAAACCAGAAGGAAGTAAGGTCACCTGATCTCCTTTTTTCCAAATTCCGCCTGCCACTCTACCTGCATAGCCTCTATAATCATGAAATTCATCGGTATTTGGCCGAATCACATGCTGAATAGGAAAACGGGCATCGATAAAATTATGATCACTGCCG
Source organism: Saprospiraceae bacterium (assembly GCA_044352635.1). Lineage (GTDB taxonomy): Bacteria > Bacteroidota > Bacteroidia > Chitinophagales > Saprospiraceae > BJGN01. The sequence continues at coordinate 164 of JBILDL010000182.1, forward strand.
ATGTGAACATTTTCAAGGTAATAAAGCAAGGTTGAACCCTCAAACCAAGGCATATTCTGGGATCTATCTACAATATTATCCCCTTTTAGGGCTGAAATGGGAATGAAGTGAACATCCTTAACATCTAACTTGAAACTGAATTTTTCAAATTCGGCTTTAATATTGTTGTAAACGTCTTCTTTATAATCAACCAGATCCATTTTATTTATACAAACGACCAGGTGAGGGATTTGCAGAAGTGACGCTAAGAAAGCATGTCTTTTGGTTTGCTCAATGACGCCGTGTCTGGCATCGACCAAAACCAAAGCGACATTGGCCGTAGAAGCACCCGTGACCATATTTCGGGTATATTGGATATGCCCCGGGGTGTCTGCGATAATAAATTTACGCTTTGGTGTAGAAAAATATCTGTATGCTACATCAATGGTGATACCTTGTTCCCTTTCTGCTCTAAGACCATCGGTAAGGAGTGACAAATCAACTTCATCGCCGCCTCTTCTTTCACTGGTAAGTCTGATCGCTTCTAATTGATCTTCAAATATTGCTTTTGCGTCAAATAACAAACGCCCGATGAGGGTACTTTTTCCATCATCTACGCTACCAGCCGTGGTAAAACGTAGTAGTTCTGCTTTTTCCTGATTCATAATTACAAACTCAAACTTTAAAAATAGCCTTGCTTTTTTCTATCCTCCATGGCTGTTTCAGCCCTTTTATCATCTGCTCTACCCCCTCTTTCCGTCGTTCTGGAGGTAGCAACCTCCTCAATGATATCATCTAAAGAAGTAGCTGGAGACCGAACTGCACCCGTACAAGTGATGTCACCGATGGTTCTAAAACGAATGATTTCATCGAATGGAACCTCATTTTCCCGTCGTAAAATGGCAGGATGATTAGCAAGTAGCATACCGTCTCTCTCAAAAACGGAACGGGTATGGCTAAAATAAAGAGTGGGGAGAGGAATTTTTTCTACAGCCAAATACATCCAAACATCCAGTTCTGTCCAATTACTGATGGGGAATACCCTAAAATGTTCCCCCGGACGTTTCTTTCCATTGAAAAGGTTCCATAATTCAGGTCTTTGATTTTTCGGATCCCATTGGCCAAATTCATCTCTATGGGAGAAAAAACGCTCTTTTGCTCTGGCTTTCTCTTCGTCACGTCGTGCGCCTCCGAGAGCTACATCATATTTGCCGTCTTCTATTGCTTTCAAAAGAACAGGTGTCTGTAAATAATTTCTAGTAGCGTTAAAACCGTTTTCTTCTGTCAATTCTCCGGTATCAATTAATTCTTGCACCGATGCAATTTTCAACCGAACACCCAGTCTGCTGACCATTTCGTCCCGATAAGTCAGTGTTTCCTCAAAATTATGACCTGTATCAATGTGCAGCAAGGGGAATGGTATCTTTGCCGGATAGAATGCTTTCCTTGCCAGATGCGTAACCAAAATAGAGTCTTTACCCCCTGAAAAGAGAATCACAGGATTTTCAAACTGCGCCGCCACTTCCCGAATAATGAAAATGGATTCCGATTCTAACTCCCTCAGGTAATCAAGACGATAATTAAATTGTTCCATAATAAATATGCCTAGGGTAAAATAATATGCTTTTTCAGAAATGTAAATAATGTATCCACTGCCTCATCAACGCCCAATAGATCAGTTCTTAATTCAAGGGCTGGATTTTCAGGTTCCTCATAAGCCTGATTAACTCCCGTAAATCCTTGAATTTCGCCTGCACGCGCTTTTTTATATAAACCTTTGACATCGCGAGATTCGCAGGTTGCCATAGGCGCATTTATATAAATTTCCAGAAAATCGCCGTCTCCAACAATTTCTTTTGCTATATTTCTCGTCTCTGCGGTGGGTGAAATAAATGAATTAATGGTAATGATACCACTGGAAAGATACAGTTTAGCAATTTCTGCAATTCTTCGAATATTCTCCTTCCGGTCTTCCTCGCTGAAGCCTAAATTTTTGTTAATGCCCGATCTGATATTATCACCATCCAGTAACTGAGCAATAAAATTTTCCTGGAAAAGCCTTTTCTCCAGCGCAAGTCCAATGGTACTTTTTCCAGACCCAGATAAACCCGTTAACCAAATAACTTTACTCCGTTGCCCAAGTCTGTTTTCACGAAATTCTCTGGAGATCATTTGATCAAAATGTGGAAAAATATTTTCAGCCAAGATTCTTGATTTAGCGTTTTAGTAATTCAAAGTTAAAAATAAACGATAATAATGATAACTTTAACCATCGAGAGAACAATATTAACACTTTTATTAAACACTACCTAATAAGTAGGATTAATTTAAGGAATACAGAACCTGCCTGTAGGTAAAAAATACATCTCTTTAAGCATTCACCATGAGATTTCTCCTTCTGTTCTTCTTCTTTATCTTTTTGAGTTGCGACCCGTCGGAAAGAAAAATTCCTACACAGACCATAAACATTGCAGTGTCGGCGAACATGCAATTTGCGATGAGAGACATCGCCTTACTTTTTGAAGAAAAGGAAAAAATAAAGGTGGAAATAATGATTGGTGCTTCTGGAAAATTGACTAATCAAATACTGAATGGAGCCCCTTTTCATCTGTTTGTGTCCGCTGACACCCTGTTTACCCGAAAAATCATTACAGAAGGAAAGGGCGTTGGACAACAACAACTCTATGCTATTGGTTCACTGGTTTTATGGACCAAAAGTAAGAATCTAAAAAATAAAAACTTATTTAACCTATTGACTGATAGCAACTTAAACAAAATATCCTTACCTAATCCAACCACTGCTCCTTACGGTTTTCAAGCTAAATTAGCTTTAGAAAAAGCTGGACTCTGGAAGAAAATTTCTCCTAAAGTGGTCCTTGGGGAGAGCATTGCACAGGCTACCCAATACATTTATTCAGGCGTTTGTGAGGTAGGATTTATTTCAAAATCGGTATTATTTTCGCCTGAATTAAAAAACAAGGGTTATTGGCAAGAAGTTCCAAAACATTTATACGAACCCATTTACCAGGGTTTAGTCATCACGCGATGGGGCTGGAAAGAAAACAGGAAAGCAAGCACATCCTTCAGTGAATTCATGAAAACACCAGCGGTAAAAGATATATTGTTAAAAAATGGCTATCAATTGCCTGATAAAGAGTAAAACCTTGGAAGAAAATTTTTATCAAACCCTATTTTTAACTTTAAAACTAGCTTCATTAACTACGGCTATTTTGTTTTGCGTAAGTATTCCCATTGCTTTTTATCTTTCCCGAAGTCAAGGTATATTTAAGTCCATTTTAGAAATTATTGTAACCCTTCCCCTTGTTTTGCCCCCTACCGTTATTGGATTTTACTTATTGCTACTCCTCAGTCCTGACGGATATATAGGATTCATTTTCAATGAATTATTTGATTTAAAACTAATATTTAGTTTTCCAGGATTAGTACTGGGATCCATCATTTATAGCTTACCTTTCATGGTACAACCGATACACGCCGGACTCGAAAAAATACCAAAACAACTCATCGAAGCTTCTTATTTAATGGGAAAATCTAAATGGCAAACCCTTCTAAAAGTGCAATTACCCAATTGCAAACCAGCTATTTATACTGCTATTGCCTTAACTTTCACCCATACTATGGGAGAATTTGGCATTGTTTTAATGATTGGCGGAAATATACCTGGCGAAACCAGACTGGCGGCGATGGCCATCTATGACGCTGTTGAATCCTTGAATTATCAGCAGGCAAATCAATATGCCCTGACCCTTATTTTTATAACCCTGGTATTACTTGGATTCGTCCATCTGTGGAGAAAAAAAACCATTAATTCGTAAGGAAATGAATTTTTCGATTGACCTTTCCCACTCCTTTTCGACCTTTCAGGGAATACAAAAAATAGAGGCAAATCTGCAAATACCTCTTGGTGAATATGTCTCTATTTCAGGTATTTCGGGGAGTGGGAAAACAACTTTTTTAAGGCTTATCAGCGGTCTTATTCAACCCCAAAATGGAACTATTTGTTGGGGAGATCAAGTTTGGCACGACACCAAAAACAAACAATGTATTCCTCCTCAGGAAAGAAATATAGGTATGGTTTTTCAAGATTATGCCTTATTTCCAAATATGAATACCTTAGATAATATACTATTTGCCTGCAAAGAAAAGGTTGAAAAGAAATATTTGCAAAGCATAATCGACACCTTGGGATTAGATAATTATTTAACTCGATACCCCCATCAGCTTTCCGGAGGGCAACAACAACGAGTCGCTATTGCCAGAGCGCTCATTTCAAAACCGGCTCTTCTATTGTTGGACGAACCCTTTTCTGCCTTAGATGAATCCCTAAAAAAGACTGTTCAATCATTTATTTATGAAATACACCTACAAAATTCAATGACCACCTTAGTGGTTAGCCATCAAATTTCAGAAATTAAACCTTATGCCCAACGGTTTTTACAATTTGAAAATGAAAAACTGTTGGACTACCAGTACATTGAAAAAAAGAATTTGTTGGTGCAGGGTATTCTTATTTCCAAGGAAATGAGTGCATCTAAAATGAGCCAGGTCACCCTTTTGTATGATGGCAAAACCTACCAATCTCCTTTCCCAAGTTCCGAACTTGAAAAAATACATATTGGGGACAAAATACATTTTGGCCTTTTTCTCTGACGTTGGATTATTGAATTAGCAGAACCAGAAAAGAGCTCTATTGATGAAAAACAAAGGTAAAAAAACGGTCCAGGTATTGTTTATCTAATATTCACTTTAATAAAAACCATACCCGGACCGTTCATAATTACTCTCTTATTGATTATACTTTTTAATTACCTCTTGAAAACCCTTATTTCTTCTGATTCTTTCGTAATAAAAGTAGGTTTCCCCTTCAATGCCCCTTTGTCGGTTATAGGCCAATTTCTGGTCTAAAATTGCGGGGGTGACACTATCTCCGCTCCCGATACCAACTAATATTCCAGGGCTAAAAATAAGTTCCTTAGCATTGAACGGCGACATATTATTCATAGCCTGATCAAAAGAAGCTTTGTAATCATTAAAATTATATCTATAAAGTTGAGGATGAATATGGTCCACTATACCTCTTCTCAACCATTCCGGCCAATCTTGCAGATAATTTTGTAATGACCAACTGAAAGGCGAAGGTGACCAAGAGACCATCTGTTCCCCTTTCAAT
>JBILDL010000183.1:0-5330 GCA_044352635.1 Saprospiraceae bacterium
AAATCCCTTTCCAGCGGAGAGCGTTTTTAAATACGCTGCGTCATATAGTTTGAAAGCACCCTTACCATTGGTTGTTCGTTCCAGATTAGCGTCGTGCATAATCATGAGGACACCATCATTTGTCGTCCTGACATCCACCTCTATAAAGTCAGCACCTACCTGGAGAGCATTTTTAAAAGCTGCTAAAGTATTTTCAGGAGCAGAAGATGCATTTCCGCGATGTGCAGAAATTTGCAAAATACTTTTTTGCTGAGAAGGATAGGTTATATTTTGAGATATACTTGTGGAGGAAAAATAAAAGGATGCGAAAGAGAAAAACATCCATTTTAAGTGCGGAATCAATTTCATAATGAAGGGCTATTTTCATGAAAATGTATGAATTAATCTTTATTTATTCATGAAATTCGTATTAATAATGTTAGATTTTATTAAATAAATGAATGTAAAAGGGAGATTGATTTAAATATTGATTAAATTCAGTGACCATTTCATTTTAAATTTTTAAACGTCGCACTACATGAAAATCATTACTACAAAAAGAAAATTATTAATTGGTGCCATTTTTGTTTTGCTATCCATTTTGGGTAGAGATAACCTGATGGCGCAAACGGTAACTATTACCGGAAAAATTACATCTGAACAAGATGGGTTAGGAGTATCTGGAGCAAGTGTTTCCCTAAAGGGAACGACCAAAGGAACTTATTCGAATGACAACGGCACTTTTTCACTGGAAATAAGTGGAGCAAATGCGACCTTAGTCATTTCTTCCATCGGTTTTGATGCACAGGAACTACTCATTGGAAACCAAACAGTTTTCGATATCATTTTGGTTCCAAGTAGTTCTGTTCTGGGCGAGGTCGTCTTTACTGCATTAGGCATTAAGCGAGAAGAAAAATCATTAGGTTATTCCGTTGCCAGAGTGGATGGAAAGGAAATAAATCGATTACCGCAGGAAAATATTTTGAATTCACTGGCAGGCAAAATGGCTGGTGTAACGATTAGTGCAACAGGTGGAACGGGTTCCTCAGTGAGTATGGTTATTCGCGGTGCAAAATCGTTAAGTTCTGACAATCAACCGCTTTTTGTTATTGATGGCGTTCCTATTGCTAATACACTGAATAATATCAGTCAGGTAGGAAATGATAATCGGGTAGATTTTGGAAATTCAATTTCAGGATTAAATCCAGATGATATTGAAAATGTATCTGTTTTGAAAGGTCCTAGTGCCGCTGCACTTTATGGATCACGGGCGGGAAATGGTGTGGTTTTAATCACAACCAAATCAGGTTCGAAATCAAAGAAAATGACGGTGAGTGTATTTTCAAATACCGTTTTTGATGAACCTTACAAGTATTTAAAATGGCAGACAAAATTTGGACCTGGTCAGTTTTCTGCTATTCCCGTTTCTATAACAAACAATCCTTTATCAAATGCTTTTGGTAAATTGATTCAGGAAGAAATTGGCGCAACATACGGAGCGGAACTGGACAAAGGTTATTCAGAGGTACAATGGAATAGTCCATTGGATGCAAACGGTAAGAGAGTTCCTACCCCTTTGGTTTCCAACAAAAACAATGTAGCTAATTTTGTACAGACTGGTATTACATCTACAAATGGCGTGTCTTTTGCCAATGCATCTGATACCTATTCATATAGAATGTCTTACTCTAATATGCAGAATCGTGGAATTATTCCTAATTCCGATTTATTCCGAAACACCTTCAATTTAAATACTTCTCTGAAAATTAATCGGAGAATGACACTGAGTAATAATTTGGATGTAAGCCGGTCTTCTTCCAACAACCGTCCAGCGGGCAATCGTGGAGCTAATCCGCTGGAATGGGCGTATAATGTTTCACCGCACATCAATATTTTAGATTTACAGGACTATTGGATGCCCGGGCAAGAGGGTTTACAGCAAAGAACGCCATTTAATGGAGTCTATAATAATCCTTATTTTTTGGCTAATGAGGTAAATAATAGTTTTGAACGCGATCGAGTTTTCGGTAATATTAAACTAAATTATCAAATTACCCCTGAGTTTAGTTTGATGGGTAGGTATGCCATAGATAAATACAATGAGGTTAGAGAAATGAAGATTGCAAATAGTTATACCAATGATCCCCGCGGAGCTTATGGAAATATTAACTTAAGTAATTTTGAAAGCAATGCAGATTTTTTGGCAACGTATAAAAAGGATTTGAATCAATTCAATTTTTCGGTTTCTGTTGGTGGGAATGCCAGATATCAAAAAGGGTCAAATGTTACGAATGCAACCAGAGGTGGCACAGGATTAATTGTTCCAGGTGCATATAATATACAAAATATTGCCCCTGCCAATCTTGATTTTTTTAGTTCCTGGTTTCAACGAGCCATATATAGTGCTTATGGTTTGGCAAATATCGGATTTAAGGATATGATTTATCTGGATGTAACCGCCAGAAATGATTGGTCAAGTACGTTACCTGTAGCTAACAGATCTTATTTTTATCCGTCGGCTTCCTTGAGTATTCTTTTGAATGAAATGTTTAATTTGCCGAGTCAGATTAGTTTATTCAAATTACGTGGCGGTGCCGCTCAGGTAGGTAATGATGCTAATCCATATCAATTACTGGGAACCCTAAGTAATGCTGGAACCTGGGACGGAATACCCAGATTGACAACACCCGGAACCTTATTGATACCTGATTTGAAACCTGAGATTGTCACTTCTTACGAGGTTGGAGGAGATTTAAGTTTTTTTAATGACCAACTTAGATTTTCAGGAACCTATTATATCGTAGAGAATCGCAATCAAATATTAAGTACTAAGCTGCCTCCTTCGTCGGGTTATTCGTTGAAAAATATTAATGCGGGTTTATTGGAAAGTAAAGGAGTTGAACTATCCATGGGTTTAACACCCGTTAAATCGAATGACTGGAATTGGGATATTAATCTGAACTGGACGAGAAATAGAACCAGAATTCTGGAGTTATCAGATGGATTACCATTTTATACCTTATGGCAAGATGCAAAAGGAGGTGCCTGGACTTATGTAGGTGATGAAATCGGAGATATCTACGATGCTGAAATTGTTACCGTGAAAGATCCCTCTTCGCCCTATTTTGGATATCCAATTTTAGATAAAACGGGTAAATGGCAGTCTATTGATGCCATCATCACTAAGAACAAAATTGGAAATTTCAATGCTAATTTTTTAATGGGCATGCAGACTTCTTTGTCTTATAAGAGTTTAAGTATAAACCTTTCCTTTGATTGGAGAAATGGAGGACAATTCGTATCTCAAACTTATAGATTTGGCGAAGAAAATGGCCGGTCACAATTATTTTTAGACAAATTGATTAATCCGAATGGTTTAACTGGAGATGCATTAAAGAATTACCTGGTTGAAAATCAAGAAAAACTCATCAAAATAAATGGAAATTATTTTCCTTTAGTAGGAGGTCCAACGCCTGAATATGGTCCATTTGGATTTAAATATGGTCCTTACACCTTTCCACATGGAGGCGTTTTTATTCCAGGTGTAATTGCTAAAGGATACGATGCAGCGGGTAATGCTACTGGGTATATTGAAAACTTAGGAGGACCTGGTACGACTACCTTGCCATTTGCGGGAAGTACTGCTTGGTCTTTTACTCGTGCGTTTTTATACGATGCCGATTTCTTAAAGTTAAGAGAAGTATCTATTTCTATTGAATTGCCACAAAATCTGTTGAAGAAAATAGGTGTTCAAAGTGCGAATTTTTCTATAAACAGCCGGAATATTATTCTGTGGACAAAGGCTAAAATTAACATAGATCCTGAAATGGCCTTTCAACAGGAAGCTGCAGTTCAAGGTGGAGGTTCTCAATTTAAACAAGGAATTGAGCGGTACAACGTAACTCCCTGGGTTATTCCCATAGGATTTAAACTTGGGGTAACCTTTTAATTTAATTTTAAACGATGAATATCATGAAAAATATGTCCTTTATAAAATCGAGCTTGTTAGTCTTTGTCTTTCTTACTATTTATTCCTGTCAGGATTTGACGCTTTTGAACGAAAATCCAAACGGAATAAATCCGGAAACGGCAAATCCTAACTTAGTATTATCCACTGTGTTAACAGAAACAGGAAAAGCTTTTATCAATTTGGGGTATCAGGATATGGCGGGTGTCATGCAACATACTCAAAAAGATGGCTGGTCTGGTGCTCACAATGCTTATGAATGGGGTGGAAGCCAAAGTTGGGCACCATATTATAGCATTTTAAGAAACAACCAATATGTTTATAATCGGGCGGTTACCTTAAACTGGGAAATGCACCAGGGTATTGCCTTAGTAATGAAATCCATGTTGTTTGGTTTGATTACCGACTTATGGGGTGATGCTCCTTATACAGCGGCTTTAAAAGGTGATGATGGAACTGAGGCAAGTACCTATCCGGTTTTTGATTCTCAAGAGGCCATTTATACGGGTATTCTGGCAGACCTTGAAAAGGCAAATACGCTGTTGTCAAAGGCCGCTGCAGAGTACACTGGGGTTCCTGGCGTTGCTGACGTATATTATCAGGGAAACCCAACTAAATGGAGGAAATTAGCAAACTCTTTATCGTTGAGATACTTACTTCGTATTTCCTCAAAAAAACCTGATGTGGCAAAGGCGGGAATTGAAAAAATAATGGCAAATCCTGCTCAATTTCCAATCATATTGGCCATTGCAGATGATGCGGCAATGTCTTTTGCTGGTAATAGCAACGATGATTCTTTTCCCGCAAATACTACCTATGATGCCAGTGCCTCTAATTATAGAAGGTTGAAAATGGCAGCCACTTTTGTTAATAAACTGCTTGATTTGAAAGATCCCAGGATAGCAGTTTGGGCTAATAAAGTGCAAATCCCATTAGTAGTTGATGCAAATTTGCCAAAAGGAACGGATAGAATTGAAAATGGAAAAAGGCTTTTGGCTCCTGATAAAGTGGTTGGAAGGGACGTGAATACCCATCAGGAATATGTTGGTTTGCCAACAGCCATTATTGGTGGTGCTTCTTACAATTTAAGTCCAACGGCTGAACAGGCTGCCAATAATCCGCATGTTTCCTGGTTAAATGATATTTATAAACAAGCTAAAGGCCCTTTATTAAAATCGAGATTGGTTTCAACAGCAGAAGTACGCTTTATTTTAGCAGAAGCAGCACTTAAAGGTTGGTCTGTTGGTGGCGATGCTAAAACACATTATTTGGCGGGTATTAAGGCGTCTTTTGATACCTGGGGTACGGCTGCAGCTTACAATACTTATATCACAAATAAAGGCGTTGCTTTTGAGGGTATTTTAGATCAAATAATAGAGCAAAA
>JBILDL010000184.1:0-5323 GCA_044352635.1 Saprospiraceae bacterium
TAATGACGGTGATTTAGATTTATTTATTGGCAGCCGTTCCCTTCCTTTTAGTTATCCCCTACCCGACAGATCTTTCGTCCTTATAAATGAAAGCAAAAAAGGTAAGCCTTCATTTCGTGACGCCACCGCTGAAATGAATAAAGATTTACTTTATCCGGGATTAATTACAGACGCTATATGGACTGATTTTAATAATGACCAATCCATCGATTTAATTCTCACAGGAGAATGGATGCCCATTCGATTTTTTGCCAATCAACAAGGAAAATTAATTGAAATATCTACCGGTTTAGAAAAACAAACGGGTTGGTGGAACAGCATTACGGGTTTTGATAAAGATAATGATGGAGACACAGACTACGTTGTAGGGAATTTTGGTAGTAATCTTAATATGGTTGCCTCGGAAAAGGAACCTTTATCTATTTATGCAAAAGATCTGGATAATAATGGAAGTATAGATCCTCTTATATCGAGGTATTGGCCTGATAGCCTAGGCGTTAGAAAAGAATATTTATACCACCCACTTCAGGACGTTATCGGTCAATTTTCTGGTATTAGAAAACAATATAACTCATTTGGAGAATACGGAGCGGCGACTGCTTCCGACATTTTCAGCAGATTAAATATGGAAAATGTGATTAAAAAGCAGGTTGTTCTTATGAAATCAAGTTGGATAGAAAATTTGGGATCCGGCCAATTCAAGTTACATCACCTACCTTTTGTAGTTCAAATGGCTCCCATTTATGCCGCTGTTACCACAGATTTAAATAACGATGGGCTGTTAGATATAAATCTGGTTGGCAATGATTTTGGGATTGAAGTGCAACAGGGTAAAGCGGATGCTTTAAATGGTTTAACATTGATAAATCAAAAAGGTCCTTCGTTTACATCTGTTCCATTCACAAAATCAGGATTTTATGTACCTGGCGACGGTAAAAGCTTAACCTCAATACCTGTTAAAAATGCGCTGTATTATCTGGCTGGTCAAAATAATGATAAGTTGCTGGCTTTTCGATTAAATAGCCCAGGAAATAAAATGATACCATTTCTTAAAAATGAAAGACATGCCATAATTTATTTAAAAAATGGATCTAAGCGGAAAACAGAATCCTACTTTGGACATTCATTTAATTCTCAGTCAGGAAATTTCATACATGTAAATACTTCTATCTCAAAAATAGCATTTTATGGAAAAGGAGGTATTAAAATGCGAACGTGGTTGAATCAATAAACCCTGACTATGAACATTATTTTCAGGAAATGCTTGTTTTTATACATTTTACTATTCAATACATGGTCAGGATATTCACAAGACTTTTTAAATGTTTACCTTGATTCCATTCATTATGCTGAAACTAAAATAAAGAGGCTACCCAACGGTGATATTATCCTGGCAACCTCAAGTTTAGAATCTTTGCGCAATGGAGGCAAAGAAGCCAGGCTTTTTTGTCAACGAATTAATTATTGTGGACAGGTTATGTGGTCTTATGCTTATAAAGTACCTGACGACCATATTATTATGAATGACTTAGCTATTTTGAATACCAATGAGATTGTACTTTATGGTAGTATTTATAAAGGTCTCAAGGAATCTATCTTTTTAATGAAAATAAATGTTGAAAATGGCTTAAATGAAGAAATGAAAGTATTTAACCCGGGGACGGTAGATCATTTCACCTATTCCATGGATATAAAAGATAATACAATTATTATTTTCGGATTACTTTTAGATTTCAATACGAAAAAAAATGGATTTATTGCCCAATTTAACACAAAACTCAACTTTATGTGGGCTAAAAAGTTCTTTCCCTTTGAATCTTCTGGAAAGGTAGCTGTTCAAAATGATCATTCATTTATTGCCTTTTCCGGAAACTATCTTTTTAACCTTAACAAAGAAGGTTCTCCGTTTTGGGCTTATGAAATGAAGGGAGATAAAACAGTCAAAATAATTGGAGGTCCGCTCATAACTGCCGATGGTACTGTTTTTGAAGGCGTAGCAGACAGTTCTCATTTTCTATTTAAAATAAATAATAAAGGGGAAAAAATATGGGAAACGCAGCGATACAAAGGACTGGGAAAAGCTTCAGCCCTCAGTATTTTGAAAAATGGATCTATTTATGTCACCTTATTAACCCAAATCATCAATAAAAAAAACCTAAACCAAATACTGTTTTTAAAAGATGGATTAGTTTCTTCCATATCAAATATTTTATTTCCCTTGAATTTAAGTTCCACTCAACTTAATCAACAAGTCGATAACCAAAATATAAACACTATTATAGGATCTATTGACCCATTCATAAGTAAAAAAGGGGATATAAATACTTTCCTTTTTCAATATGAAGTGATGGGTAAAAACATGGATTGTTTGGATACAGAAACATCAGAAATGGTATCCACAAATTATACGCCCATCAAATTTGAATCTATTAATCCTGTTTTTACCTCATTTTCATTCACCCAGGAAAATATTTTCAGACCAGATACTGCTACATGGAAAAGAATACATAACCCCTTTTGTTTAACTGAATCAGAAGAATTACCGCTGGTTATAGACACTACCCTGGCTTGCGATGCCACATGGAAAATCACATTACCCGGAGAGGAATACATTTGGTGGGATAATTTTCAGTCTAAGCAAAGAATCATAACCGTTCCCGGCACTTATAAAGCATATAAACTATCTTGTACTGACCCAAGTATTCATCATTTTACCTTAAAAAAAGAAAATTGTGAGTGTCCATTTTTTATTCCCAATGCATTTAGTCCTAATAATGACGGAATAAATGATTTACTAGAGGTATATTCTGCTTGTGAAATCACTGATTACCAATGGAAAGTATATTCCAGATGGGGAAATTTGATAGATAGTGGAATGAACACGGCTTGGTCTGGAAACGTTGCCGGGGAATTAATTTCACAAGGTTCATATATTTTCATTATCACCTATACCCTTAAAGACGTGGATGGAAAAATGATTAAAGGTCAGAAGGAACAAATTATAAACCTGGTCCGATAGATGGATGTGTGACCAACATTACAAATCAATACTGATTTAACACATATATTCGCGGTAAATAAAAAAATGGTTCTATGAAAAGGTCAATTTCCCTATTATCTTTTGTGTTAAGTTCGCTATTACTTACCTCCTCTTGTAATTCCTCCAACACAACAGGAGGTATAAATTTCCAATTGAATGCGCCGGAATTTTCCGAAAAAATAGCAACTACCCCTGGTGGTGTTGTCTTAGATGTTAGGACACCTGGAGAGTTTGCACAAGGACACATTGCCAATGCAACCAATATTAGTTGGAATGATCCGACTTTCGATGGTAAAATAAATAACATTCCAAAAACAACCCCAATATTCATTTACTGCCTGAGTGGAAGCAGAAGTATGTCAGCGGCAAATTTTATGCGAAATAATGGCTATTCAAATGTTTATGAATTAATGGGTGGCATCATGAAATGGTCTGCGGCCAATTTACCTTTAACTACGGATAGTTCAGTGAAAAAGGTAGCAGGTATGGATTTAGCCTCTTTCAAAGAACTGACCAAAGGAGATAAAATCGTTTTAGTCGATTTTTATGCAGATTGGTGCCTGCCTTGTAAAAAAATGGAACCTTTCCTAAATGAAATAGCCAACGAAAAAAAGGAAAAGGTAACCTTGATCCGTATCAATGCAGACGAGCAAAGTGAATTATGCAAAAGTCTAAAAATAGACGCCCTACCCTATTTACAATTATACAAAAACGAAGAATTATTGTGGGAAAAAGTTGGATTTATTGATAAAATGGGCATTGAAAAAGAAATTGACCTTATAAAATTTTAAAATTTATAACCATAAAGATATTTTAAAATGAGTATATTGTTGTGCCTTTTACCAAATGGGCATCAAAGACAATAAACTCATTTTAATTTATTTTTATGCAATCTAGTGTATTATCTGTTGTCCTGTTACCAATAGGATTAGCTATCATAATGATGGGCTTAGGTTTATCTCTCACCCTTGCCGATTTCAAAAGAATAATAACCTATCCGAAAGCCATTATCATTGGGTTATTTTGTCAGATGATTCTTCTTCCTTTTGTTTGCTATTTCATAGCGGTAGGATTTAAATTATCGCCTGAATTAGCGGTCGGACTCATGTTACTTGCGGCGGCTCCTGGAGGCCCAACGTCCAACCTTTTTTCCCATGTCGCAAAAGGAGATGTAGCTTTAAATGTATCCTTGACAGCCATAAATAGCTTATTATCAGTATTTTCCATTAGTCTGATTGTAAATATTTCCATAGCTGCCTTCATGGCAACGGGGGATGTAATTCCTTTACAGTTTAAAAAGATAATGGAAGTTTGCCTCATTGTATTAGGTCCTGTGTCCATTGGTATGTTAATAAGGTCAAAAGCGCCAAAGATTGCAGAAAAACTTAATAAACCAGTTAAAATAGCTTCCGCTCTTTTCCTGGCTATCATTATCATTCTAACACTTTATAGCGAAAAGGAAAAATTACCTCATTATTTCGCGCTGGTAGGTATCCCCGCTTTACTTTTCAATATATTATGCATGGTTATTGGTTATTATGTACCTAGATTTTTTTCTCTGGAAAAATCTCAAGCCATAGCTATCGGCATGGAAATTGGCATTCATAATGGCACTTTAGCCATATTCATAGCATTAAGTGTTATTGGAAATAATATAATGGCAACTCCGGCGGCCATTTATAGCTTATTCATGTTTTTCACTGCCGCTATTTTTGGCGTATTAGTGAATAAATTTAAATGATTATTCCACCTTTTTATAAACTTCCATTTTAAACGCAGGAGTGCAAAAACATAGAAACACCAGATCTTCTGATCCGGTGTTTTTAATGTACTGAGGTGTATTTTGGGGAATATGAACGGTTTCGCCCCGTTTAACTTCCCCTATGCTTTGGCCATTCAAAAACATTTCCCCTATTCCCTCTAAAATATAATACCATTCATCGGTGTCTGACAACAAATGATTTTCAGTGATCATTTCGGGTTTTACTGTCGCTTTTGCAATAGAACCACCTGAATGATTTACTTCATTAAAGAGTTCATTAATATAACATCCTTCTCCTGAAAAATATGTTTTTGCGGGATCTTCTAAAAAAACAGCTTTATTCATTATTTCTTGTTTTTTAAAATTAATATTTGTTATTTTTAAATAAAAAGGCCATGAAAAATCTTTCCACCTTATCCCTGTTTATTATAGGTCTTTTGTCTTTCAACTGCTTGACTGCACAAGATAATGACAGATTAACCTCATTAAATAAAGTAGTAGATACCCTTTTACAAAGGAAT
>JBILDL010000185.1:0-5319 GCA_044352635.1 Saprospiraceae bacterium
CGCTGGCAGTTTTAGAATATTAGAAGCTGTAAATATTATTGGATATTTATTTGCAGGATTATTGCTACCCCTGTTTTCAAAAAGCATTCACCAAAAGGAAGTCACAGCAAATTTAGCCAACATAGCCATTCGCTTACTTTGGACAATCACCCTGCCCCTCGCCATAGGTTTTTCTATTTTTTCAGAGGGAATCATTCTTATTTTATATAAAAATGCAACGCCTGAAATGGTGCATACCTTTTCAATACTCATATTAGCCCTTATTCCGATGAGTGGAAATTATATTTACGGTACATTGTTAACCGCTTCAGGCAGCCTTTGGTCAATGAATCGTATCTTTGTTTTGATTTTAGGATTTAATTTGGTGCTGATTTTTGTTCTTTTACCATTACTTTCTATTCCAGGTGTAGCTTTAGCGTCATTGATAACACAATCATTGGCTCTTATTTTACAAATAGACCTGTGCATAAAAAAACAACTGGTAAAACGGTCTTTGTCCTTAACAATCAGCATTTTAATTTTTTCCTTTTTAACTGTGTTATTTATTTTTTTAACTAAATCATACCTGCCTTTCAAGCCTGCTAATATTCCGTTCATCCTTTTAACTGGTTTATTATCGACGGGAATAGCTATGATATCAACAGGAATGATTAAAAAAAATGAATGGACACCTTTATTTAGTGAAACCATCAGATAATTTATGGAACCCAAACCGACGAACTTATTAAGCTTAATCACCATATTATTTCGATGGCGAAAGCCCGTCTTACTTTTTACCTTTTTTTCAGGTGTACTATCGATTGTGGTAACGTTATTTATGTCTGATTTCTACGCTGCCGAAGCAAAATTCCTGGCCATAAGTCCAGAACAATCCAGGCCCGAAAATTTATTTGGGGGCACCGAACAAATAAGATATTATGGGGGTGAGGAAGATATAGACCGATTATTAATTATCGCAGAATCTAATGTCATCATAGACGAAATGGTTGATTCTTTTCAGCTCTACAAGAATTATAAAATAAATCCAGCCTCACCTAAGGCACACTTTAAAGTACGAAAAAAATTCTCCTCATATTATACCGTAGAGAAAACAGATCGGGATGCGATTTCTTTAATTATTGAAGATAAAAATCCTGAATTAGCAGCACAAATGGTTCAATATGCTGGTTTCCTCATTGATGAGAAGGCTAAAAAATTGATTAAAGACGGCTATTCAAAAATGATTTATTCCTTAAATACAGACATTGCAGAAAAACAACTGGAAATCAAAATTTTAAGTGATAGCTTGAGTAAAACGCGAAAGAAATTTAATCTTTTTAATACTAAAACACAATCTGAAATTATTTCTGAGCAATTCGATGTAGTAAAAAGTGAATATATCCGATCGAATGCAAGACTGAAAAATTTAAAAACGGGCGGTAATATCCCCAAAGATACCATTCAGTACTTAGAAGCTGAAGCTGAAGGATTAAAAGCTGAATTGGATACCATAGAACGTCGGGTAACTATGCTCAATGAAGGTCAACTTACTCTTAACGAGTTAGAAGTACGGTATTATTCTTACATAGAACAAATATCACAGGAAAAACAACGATTAAAACTACTCTATTCGGCACAAAATGCCAATATTCCCGCCTTGCTTGAAATGGAAACGGCTGAAATCCCTTTGATGAAAAGCAGACCAAAACGTTCCTTCATCGTTCTTGGCGCAGTACTGGGAGCATTCCTTCTAAGTATTTTCGTAGTGATAACATTGGACCGATATAAAGAAATTAACTGGAAGGAAGTATTGCATGATAAATAAAGGGTTAGCCATTTTTCATGAAAAAATAAGTGCCTCCCAGCGTAATTTATTTATTTGCTTTGCTCTTATTTTTACTATCGCCTGGTTTATTTCTCTGGTAGAAAATCAATGGCTTTGGTTGTTACTCATCCCCGTTAGTCTAATAATCTGGTTTAGCATCATTGATTTTAAAATAATTTTCTTTCTTCTTTTATTTTTTATACCCCTTTCCACCGAAATTACTTTTGACAATGGACTGGGAACTGACCTGCCTACAGAGCCTCTCATCATAGGATTAATGGGCATTGGTTTGCTATATTTTCTAATTCATTTTAAGAAAATGGGAAGTAACTTCCTTACTCATCCCATTACCTTTCTTATTTATTTGCATCTTTTCTGGACCTTTTTTACCAGTCTAACCTCCTATTCCATATTAATTTCCTTAAAATTTCTTCTAGCAAAAATATGGTACGTGTGTACTTTTTATTTTATGGCAGGGTACCTTCTAAGGACAGAAAAGAGAATTAAACGAATGTTTTGGGTAGTTCTCCTCCCGATGATTTTAAGCGTGATAGTCATTTGGTACAGACATGCATCTTATGGCTTTTCATTTGGCGACATTCATCGCGTACTGCATCCGTTTCAAAGAAACCATGTAAATTATGCTGCCTTACTTGCCTTATTATTCCCGTGGATTTTTTTGTTGAGATTTGAGTATTCTAAAGGAAGTTTCATAAGATTATTCCTGACTATGCTGCTTCCTATCTGGCTCTTGGCCATTTACCTGAGTTTCACCAGAGCTGCTTACGGTGCCATTTTAATTTCCGCCGTTGCAGGTATTTTATTGTGGTGGAGAAGTTTAATCCCTTTTGTTTATGCTGGTATTATAGTGGTTGTCATTGGTATTTTCTGGCTTACAAACAATAATAAATATTTAGCTTTTGCGCCAAATTATGATCGGACCATTTCTCATACGGAATTTGACAATTTACTGGAAGCGACGGTTAAATTAGAAGATATTAGCACCATGGAGCGATTATATCGCTGGGTTGCCGGCGCGAATATGTCTGTAAAAGAACCTGTTGTTGGCTTTGGTCCTGGTAGTTTTGTCCAGCACTACAAAGCCTACACGGTTAAAGGTTTTCGCACTTATGTAAGCAATAATGAAGAAAAATCAGGTATTCATAGTTACTTTTTAATGGTACTTGTAGAACAAGGATTTCCAGGACTTATCTTTTTCAGCCTTTTATTGTTAGCTGTTTTAAAAACCGGACAGCGAGTGATAAATGACCCCAGATCTCGTCACCGCCCCTGGATTCCAATGGCTACCATAACCAGTTTCATCGTAATTCTCACTTTTCTGACCATTAATGACCTGGTCGAGACCGACAAAATTGGATCGTTTTTTTTCATGTTCATTGCCATATTGGTTAATACCGATATTCATTTCTGGGAAAAAAAATAACCGAGTAAGAGCGCAAGAAACCCAAGTGCGAGACTTAAAAAAGAATAGACAAGGGCTACACCAACATTTCCAATTCGTATAGCTTGCCAATTTTCCAGCATAAAGGTCGAGAAAGTACTAAATCCACCACAAAATCCGGTAGCTAAAATCAAATAAGAACTATCCGACAAATTCGCACGCATTTTTAGCCCGGCAAGATAACCGAGAATCAAGCAACTCAGGATATTAGCTGACAAGGTAGGTATTGAGAAATTGGAAGCATTAGGCAAATAGTATGTAAACCCAAATCGTGCTAAACTTCCAAGACCTCCACCCAAAAAAACGAACCATATTTTCATCATAGTTTATGTTAATTTTAAACCACCCTGCTAAAATGAACTATTTTTTCCCTCTTTTAGCCCTTTTTTCAACATTTTTATCTTAAAATCAAAGGTAAAGAGAATGAAAGCAAGGGGGTAAAATTTCTTTTATTATCTTTGTCCACTGTTTTAATAAAAAACAGATTAGAAAACTCATTTTTCCCAATGACGGATTTAAGATCGCAAATAATTCCAGCAAAGCTGCCAAAACATGTAGCCATAATTATGGACGGTAATGGTCGCTGGGCAAAGAGTCAGGGTAAGGCCAGGATTTTCGGTCATACCTCTGCGATACAGGCAGTTAGGGAAGTAACCGAAGGGGCTGCAGAAATAGGGGTTGAGTACCTTACCCTTTATGCTTTCTCCACAGAAAACTGGGCCAGACCACAATTCGAGGTCAATGCTTTAATGAACCTATTGGTTGAAACAATAGGTCGCGAACTCAATACGCTGCACAAAAATAATATCCGATTACAGGCCATAGGCAATATAGATGGACTTCCTGAATATACCAAAAAAGCGCTATTGGCCGGTATCGAAAAAACAAAAAATTATACCAGAATGACCCTTATTTTAGCGCTGAATTATAGCGCTAAATGGGAAATACTGGAGGCTACAAAAATGATTGCTACCGAAGTTAAAAACGGTTTGCTTTCTCCTGACGAAATTGATGAAAACGTTTTTCAACAAGCGCTTTGTACCCATGGTGTCCCTGATCCTGAACTACTGATAAGGACGAGTGGTGAATATCGCTTAAGTAATTTCCTTCTTTGGCAAATTGCTTACACCGAATTGTACTTTTCGCCTCTATTCTGGCCTGATTTCCGAAAAAATGATCTTTTTACTGCTATTTTGGAATTTCAGAAAAGAGAAAGGCGCTTCGGTCTGACCAGTGAACAACAGGCATTAAATAACACCCCCATACAACCACATTAACCCCTTTTTTCTCTTTGATTGATATATTAAAATGAAAATTAACCATACTTCTTTACATTGTAGTTTACTCTTCGCATTATTTGCCTTGAGTACAAACTTTTTGTCAGGTCAAATTTCAAACGACTCTACACCGACGTTTGATTACTCCAAACCAGGTGAGTTCGAAATAGGCGCTATTTCTGTAACTGGCGCTGAATTTAGTGACGACAATGCAATTATCAGTATTTCTGGCCTTGTTGTTGGAGATAAAGTGAGAATCCCCGGAGCAAAAATTCCCAGGGCTATCAAAAACCTGTGGAACTTGCGACTCTTTACTGATGTGCGTATCATCAAATCCAAAAATATTGGAGATGTCATTTTTCTGGAAATCATTGTGGTCGAGCGACCCCGATTAAGTACTCACTCTTTCACAGGAATTGGGAAAAGTCAGCACGAATCATTAAATGAAGTAGTCAACAAGTTTTTGGTAAAAGGTGGAATTATTACAGATAATATCAAAGTTAATGCCGCCGAAGGACTGGAAAGACACTTTGCGGATAAAGGCTTTTTTGATTCTAAGGTGACCGTCACCGAGGTAAAAGACACCGCCAGAGTCAATTCCGTGAACTTAGTTTTTGATATTTCCAGAGGCGAAAAGGTCAGGATTGAGGAAATTGTTCTCGATGGAAATATTGAGGTTCCCGACAAAAAACTCCTTAAAAAATTATCGAAAACCAAAGAAAGGAAGAAATTACTATCTGCTTCTAAATTAGTACAAAAGGAGTATAAGGAAGATA